>NZ_JAAVUO010000099.1:0-1278 GCF_012163165.1 Natronococcus sp. JC468 | reverse complement strand
ACTCAGCTTTGCACGCTAGCCTCGGTTGTTGAGTGAACGAAGAGATGGTCGATCTCGGTCATGAGGTCATCAACACCGCGGTCATCGTTGTTTCGAACCCACGAGAGAAGGTTGTAGACGGCTTCCTTCAGGGAGTGTTCGAGGTTCGCTCGAAGCGATGACGCCTTCGAGCGAACCGTTCCCAAGGCGCTCGAATCGGGATCAAGACGAACGAGACTGTAGGCAGCCATCAGGAGGTGCCAGTGGCGACTGGCACCTCCGTCAGTCTGCAGCTCGCAGTCTCCCAAGCCGAGATCCTGCTTCGAGTCCTCGAAGAACGTCTCGATGCGCCAGCGCATCCCGTAGGAGCGAATGATGTGAGCGGTCGGTGCGTCGATCTTGTTCGTAGCGAGGTACTTGATCGGGTTCTCTTTGTCTTCGTCGGTCTCTTTCTCTGCGATGACCAGCTTCACGTCTCCCAACTGGGAGACGGGAAGCTTCTTCGTCCAGATGTGATAGGTTTCGTTGTCAATATCGCGCTTAACCGTGTCGATGCGCTCTTCCAGCGCATCGACGCGGAGCTCTTCGCCGGCGTAAGTCACCTGTCGATTGCTCCGGAGCGGGCCGATCCAGTCCTTGCCGTAGGATTCGATGTGTTCAGGAAGGCCAGAATCGTGAGCGAACCACGAGTCGAAGAGGTAGGTGTCCGCAGGCACACCTACCTCTTCTTCGAGTTCGGTGACGATCTCGCGGGCGAGGTCGTACTTGGTGTCGTGGTCTTGGTCATCCTCGTCTTGCTTTTCGTAGAGGCGGAAGGTGAGCGGGTAGGCGGTTTTGTCGTCAGCGTAGAAGGCATAGATGAGATCTTGGCCCCAGACGGTGTCACCTTTGGCGTGATCGTAGAAGTGGCCGACGCCGGGGACTTCGTCCCCGGCTTTCTCGGTGATGGTGTCGTCGAGGATGATGTAGCCATCCGTTGACCAGCGTGTTTCGCCGTGTTTCTGGAGCTCTTCGAGGCGTTCGTGGTTGAATTGCTGTTCATCCCAGTCGTACTCGGTGAGGAACTTGTTGAGAGCGCGTTTGCTATTAGCTGGAAGGACTTCGCGTGCGATGCCCGCCACGGTCTTGTTGCTGGCCGCAACAAGACCTGTGGCGTAGGTTTTGGCGTGATGACGTTGGGCTGGGGACAGCGACTCGAACTCGTCGAACACTCGCGTACACGACAAGAAATCCGTAATCGGCATCATTCGTCCTTGCCACCGCCTACGTCATGCTCCTACTTCAACGTGCAAAGCTGAG
>NZ_JAAVUO010000098.1:0-1403 GCF_012163165.1 Natronococcus sp. JC468 | reverse complement strand
CATCCGTCTTTAGCTAAGCGAGAAACCACGCGACAGCGGCGGCTTATCGAGACTTCTATTCGAGAGGAATGAGGAAGCCGAGTCTGTGCACGACAACGGCTCCTCATCGAAGATCATGCGTCGACTCACTACTCTCTTTCCCTCCGAGTTCCTCGAAGAGCACGCCGAGGAACTCGGCGTGGTCGAGCGAGAGGGCAAGCTCCAGATTCCCGTCCTCGTGTGGGCGCTCGTGTTCGGCTTCGCCGCAGGCGAGAGCCGAACACTCGCTGGGTTCAGACGCAGCTACAACTCGACGGCTGATGAGACGATCTCTCCCGGTGGCTTCTATCACCGGCTGACACCGTCACTCGCAGAGTACCTCCGCGACCTCGTCGAGCGTGGTCTCGACGAGGTCGCTGTTCCAGAGGCTGTTGACGCTGACACCGACCGATTCAGAGACGTGATGATCGCTGATGGAACGGTGCTGCGGTTGCACGAGTTCCTTTCCGACGAGTTCCAAGCTCGCCACGAGGAGCAGGCTGGAGCGAAGCTCCACCTGCTCCACAATGCCACCGACAAGACGATTGAACGGATAGACGTGACCAACGAGAAAACGCACGACAGCACGTTGTTCAAGACAGGCGCGTGGCTCCAAGGGCGGCTCGTTCTGTTCGATCTAGCGTACTTCAAGTACCGCCGCTTCGCGTTGATCGACGAGAACGACGGCTACTTCGTGAGTCGGCTGAAGAAGAGCGCGAATCCGGAGATAACGGCGGAACTACGGGAATGGCGCGGCCGCGCCATTCCCTTGGAAGGCGAGCAGATCCACGATGTGGTCGATGACCTCTCGCGGAAGTACATCGACGTGGAGGTCGAAGCAGAGTTCAAGCGAGGTCAGTACGAGGGGACTCGTTCAGTAGACACGAAACGGTTCCGCGTCGTCGGCGTCCGCAACGAGGACGCCGACGACTACCATCTATACATCACGAACTTACCGAGAGAGGAGTTCCTGCCGGCAGATCTAGCAACGCTGTATCGGTGCCGATGGGAGGTAGAGACGTTGTTTCGTGAGCTGAAAACGCAGTACGAACTGGACGAATTCGACACAAGCAACCCTGTTGTCGTGGAAATTTTGCTGTATGCAGCGTTACTTTCGCTGCTGGTGAGTCGTGATCTGTTGGATCTGGTCACCGAGCAGGCTGACGATGAGCTCGTCTTTCCGCCGGAACGCTGGGCGGCGACCTTCCGGTCGCACGCCCAGCTCATCCTCCACGAACTCGGTGACTACCTTGGCTACTCGCCACCGCCACTGTTGGAACGGCTGATCGAAGAGGCACAGAAGATCCACAAGCAACGGCCGATCTTACAAGAGACGCTCGCTACTGCTACGCAGCCGAGGTGTGAGGCTTAGCTAAAGACAAATG
>NZ_JAAVUO010000097.1:0-1419 GCF_012163165.1 Natronococcus sp. JC468 | reverse complement strand
CCGACCAAACCACCGCTGACGATAAAATGATTGGGGCGTACTGATGTCTGCCGCCCCGCACAGCCGGCAGGCGGTCGGTATCTTGTGCTGTGCGGTTAGTGCGGTGCGGTTGCTGTTGAAGACAGCAGCCGCTCACGGAGGGCCTCGGCCAGCCACTGAGGGCCGCCGCTCGGCGGCCCTCAGATCCGTCGTCTACGCACTCACACCAGGTGGATCGTATACTTCACCTCGGTCAAGCATGTGATAGATCGAAACCAACATCTTCCGCGCGGTTGCGACGATTGCTTTCTGTGAGTTCTTCCGTCGCGCTAACCGCTCGTAGAACCGGCTGAGATATTCGTCGTGGCTGGTATGGACTGCAGTATGCGCAGCCTGGACCAACAACCACCGAACACGTCCTGATCCACGTTTCGAGATCGCTCCTTCGATCCGCGAGTCGCCTGACTCGCGGATCACCGGGTTCAATCCGACGTAGCTGACAACTTCTTTGTCCCCATCGAACCGATCAATCTCACCTAACTCGGCATAGATCGTCAGTGCCGTATAGTAGCTCACGCCGGGAATCGTCATGAGCAGCTGGGTCTCCTTCAGAGACCCAGCGTGCTCTTCAATCACTTTTTCGAGTTCATGAATCTCGTCGGTGAGTGTCTCGATCACCTCTAGGTAGGACTCTAACAACGTATCCCACGGTGCCGGGAGCGAGAGTTCCCGCAGGAACTCTCGCCCCTTAACACTCAGCGGCTTCACATCCTCAGTAATCCCGTGATCGGAGAGTAGTCCGTGAATTTTGTTGGCATACTCTGTTCGGTTCTCGACTAACGACTGTCGCCCGCGCACAAGTGCGCGGGCTTGTCTAATCTCGTCGGTTGGAACGTAGCTCTCCGGCACAGAGTTCAACCGAACCATCCGCGCTAACTCTTTAGCGTCAACACGATCGGTTTTCTTGTCAGTGTCAGCGATCTGGTTCAGTTCTTTCGGATGGGCAACAGTCACATCCAAATGCTGTGCGAGCGTGTCATGGATGTGGTAGTAATTGCTGGTCGCCTCGATGGCTGCTTTCGAATTAGCGTACCGCTGGGCGAGGTCGTCGAGGTTCGCGTTTTTGACGCGAACCTCTTCGACAATCTCTCCAGCATCATCCATTACTGCCACCTGTGCGTACCGTTTGTGGATGTCGATTCCGAGGTACATGGTCTGTTCACCCGGGACGCCAGTGCGTGAAGCAGAGATTCACCTATTCGGGCTTTCCCGGGTGCCGCGCGACGCGGCACCCGGGCTGTAACGCCCATGACTCGGCTTCTTTCGCACACGGACCAGTCAACACGACGTGCTCGATGGCACGGAATAGCGGTCGGTCTCTTGCGCCCCATGCTTGGTTTACGCCCTCATGGAGTAGCAGCGTTTCCATCGAGTCAACAC
>NZ_JAAVUO010000096.1:0-1443 GCF_012163165.1 Natronococcus sp. JC468 | reverse complement strand
GTGAACTACCCCACCCTACTCGCTCACGGCTGACGCCGTTCGCTCCTTGAGGGTAGGGCTTCCTGCTTCCACGACGCACTTTGCAGATACGGACGTATCCACAGGGAGCGCAGTCTCCACAGGCGTTGACGAGAGCAGAGCTCTCGTCCGCACATCAGAATCGCCGTGCGATTCTGAGGACGTTGATTCGGAGTATCCCACTCCTACGTCTTCGAGGCCGCGAGAAAGAATGTTCCACGCCGCATTCGCGTCCCTGTCCGCCTCAAACCCGCAAGCGGGACAGGAGTGCTCACGGACCCACAACGGCTTGTCCGTCGAAACGCCGCAAGACGCACACTCCTTGGTCGTCCCTCTCGGGTTGACCGCCACGAAGTGCGCCCCCTCTCGCTTGCACTTGTATTCGATTAACGAAAGGAACGTCCGCCACGCGGCAGACACCGTGTTGCGACTGTTCGACGGCGACTCAATCATCCCCTTCACGTTCAGGTCTTCGACCGCCACGAGGTCGTACTCCCGAGCGTAGTAGTTCGAGAGTTTGTGCAAGAAGTCGCGGCGCTTCCGACGGAGGTCCGCGTGACACTCCGCCACGCGCCGTCGTTGCTCCTCGTAGTTGTTCGACCCATGTTGTTTGCGCGAGAGCTTCCGTTGTTCGCGTTCCAAGCGTTCGCGCTCGTTGGAGAGGTCAAGCGATTCGACGGCAGTGCCGTCGGTGTCGTGAGCGTACTTGAGAATCCCCACGTCGATGCCGACGCACTTCTCGGGATTCTCGGGTAGCTCAGGTGGTTCACGGTCCATCTCGACGCCGAACGTGGCGAACCACTCACCCGTCGGTTCCTTCTTGAGCGTGACCTGCTTGAGTGCAGCGTCGTCGGGGATCTCTCGGTGGAACCGGATTGGTATGTCCGCGAGTTTCGAAAGTGACAGCACAGTCTGACCGCCCTTCTTGTCGAGCTTGAAGCCAGACTGGCTGTACGTGAAACTGCGAAACTCCCGTGGCGGTTTCCACTTGAGTTGACCGACGCCGTAGCCGTTCTCCTTAAGTTTGGAGAGTCCTTTGAGGTTGTCGAACAGCCGTTCCACGACTGTTTGGAGGACCTTCGAGTACACGTCCGAGAGGCCGTCCCACCACTTCTTAAGGTCGGGTAACTCCGACCGTAGGGTGGTCATGGACGGCAGCTCGCCGTGTTCATCTTGGTACTCGTTGAGCCGGTAGAGCGTGTGGTTATACAGTTGCCTACAAATGTCTCGGTGGCGGTCCAACTCCTCGCGGTGGGCGTCGGACGGCTTGAGGCGATACTTGTAGGCGTAGTACATGACGCTACTCGTGTTCCTCGATGTACTCGTCAAGTCGTTCTCGGATGAACGACGAGAGATTCAGGTGGTGTTCCTGAACCCACTCGTGTTGGTCCTCTCGGAGAGTGATTGTGGTCCGTTTCACTATAT
>NZ_JAAVUO010000095.1:0-1499 GCF_012163165.1 Natronococcus sp. JC468 | reverse complement strand
TCTAAGATACCGTCATCGATTAAGTTCCGAAGCATCCCGCCGAAGGCTGGCTGGGTGTGAGACATATCCGCCATACGTCGGCGGGATGCACTGACTTTTCCGTAGCTTTGCGTAAGAGCGTGCTGGCTTAACCAACACCGGGCATTGACGTTTCCAGTCACTAATGAGACACACACGACGGACCGATCATCCACACTGAAGTCTCAATCTGTATTGAGATAGTAGCGGTCTCATTCTCATTGAAAAGCTCAATAACAGAGGCAGGTGTTGGTTAGAGTCTGAGTGAGCCAAGAGACTTTCCTGCCCGAATTGGTAGATTAGAGTCTGAGAACCGGCGTTGGACCTCTGAGTGTCCATCGCCCGACTGCTTGAGAACGTGCGGGGCGCAGGAAGAATTTACCTGAATTTAGGCGCTAAGACCCCTTCCTCAGCGAGAGCCGAAGGCTCGAGCAGGGAGGGGATACAGCGTCCCCAGAAATCGAAGATTTCTGGTGTGCGAACGAGACGCGAAGCGTCTCGTCAACGCCACTCGTCTTTCATACACTATTCTATAGCAGGCCCACAGGCCCACGTCCCAAAGCACTTAACTACACAAAGTGTGTAACTTATGCTGTGGCAACGCGAAAGAACATATCGATCCGAGATGACCAAGAGGAGTGGATTCAGGAGAACCATCTGAATCTCTCCTCGTTCGTCCAAGAGAAACTGGACGAACTCATTGAAGAACGTTCGTAGATGAACTACAACTACCGGTACAGACTTGAGCCGTCTGATGCTCTCCGAGAGACGTTGGACCGACACCGAGATCTGTACCGGCAAGTGTACAACCACTTCCTCCACCGCCTCAACCACAACGGCGGGACGACGAAGTACGACGAGATCAACCAACTTCCGTCGGTCAAGAAGTGGTGGACCGACCTCACCAACCTGTATTCCCGAACGCTTCAGAACGTCGTCGAGCGATTGTACAACAATCTCTCACGGCTCAAAGACGCGAAGGATAATGGTCGTGTGGTTGGCCAGCTCAAGTGGAAAGCACCGAACGAGTACCGATCATTCACGTACCGACAGTCTGGCTTCGAACTCAAGAACACGGGTGGTCAGACCGTCCTACGGCTTTCAAAGATCGGAGAAATACCTGTTCGGCTCCACCGGGAGCTACCCGACGACGCTACGATCAAACAGGCCACGGTGAAAAAGGAACCGACGGGCGAGTGATTCGCTGTTCTCGGTGTCGAAACGCCCGACGACCCGCCAGAGAAACCAGAGAATCCGAAGGACATCGTTGGCATCGACTTGGGCATCCTGAAGTATGCACACGACACTGACGGCCACGCGATCGAATCGGTCGACCTCTCGGACGAACGCGACCGGCTCAAGCGTGAGCAACGGAAACTCTCGCGCAAAGAGCACGGGTCAAATAACTACCTCAGCTTTGCACGTTGAAGTAGGAGCATGACGTAGGCGGTGGCAAGGACGAATGATGCCGATTACGGATT
>NZ_JAAVUO010000094.1:0-1537 GCF_012163165.1 Natronococcus sp. JC468 | reverse complement strand
GTTCTACAGGCGGTTCGAGGCGAGTGCCTCGGGGCTTGACCCCGAGGGTGAAGCCGACAGTGGCCGACCAGCCGCCGGGTTGTTTCTCCCGGCCCACAGGCCCACGGTATCGAAACGTTTACTTCGAACGAATCAGAATGAGTGCGTATGGCTCAGACAGAGATGGAATGTTACCCGACTGTCCGTGACCGGGGACAGGTCACGATTCCCGAAGATGTGCGCGAACCGCTCGGTATCGAACCGGGCGACCGAATCAAACTCACTGTCGAACGACTGGACTAACTCGCATGGACGTAACGCTTCGCTGTCGTGCATATCCCGACGAGGAAACCGCCAGCGAAGCGTGGCGTCATATCGAAATCCACCGGCAGATACGGAACCACGCCATCCGAGACTACTACTCCTACGACGACGGAAACCGGCCAACCGCCTACGACCAGCACCGCAAACTCACCGACTGGAAACAGCGGTGGCCGCTCTTTTCGAAAATCTCGGCCCACGCCACCCAACAGACCGTTTCGGAGATACACAAAAACGTCGAGACGCAGAAGGGGCGGCGGGAAAACGGCCACAAGACAGGGCGGTTGAAGTGGCAGGGAAGCGGCGAACGTCGGTCAGTCGCGTATCAGTCCGAAGGCTTCGACGTGAATCACACCACGGGCCAAGACGGATACGCAACACTCCGACTCTCGAAAATCGGCTACATCCCGATTCGAGCGTACCGAGAGATTCCCGCGACCGAGAACATCAAGCGCGTCGTGTTAAAGAAGGAGCGAACCGGCGACTGGTTCGTGTGTCTCGTCACGGAACGCCCGGACGAGGACCTTCCCGAAAAACCAGACCCCAGTACACTCGACCTTGCCGACTGCGTGGGCGTAGACCTTGGGATTCTCTCGTACATCCACACCAGCGACAATACGGCGGTGGATATGCTTGACCTGTCCGACGAGTACGATCGCTACGGGCGCGAACAACGGAAACTCGACCGGAAAGAACACGGGTCGAACAACTGGGAGAAACAACGGCAGAAGGTCGCTACGGCAAAGCGGCAAATCAAACGGAAAGTGCTGGACTATCAGCACAAACTTACGACGTGGCTGGTCCGAGAGTACGATTTGGTGGCCGTCGAAGATTTAGATGTAAAGCCGATGCTGGAAACCAGCCAGAACGCCAAGAACAAGCAGGACGCCGCATGGTCACGGTTTCTGGACCTCTTGGAATACAAAGCCGACCTGCATGGCACTCACGTCGTTCGAGTCGAACCAGCCGGGACGACCAAAGAGTGTTTGGAGTGCGGCGTGGAAACGTCGAAACCACTCTGGATTCGAGAACATTCCTGTCCGGCGTGCGGTCACACCGAGGATAGGGACTTGAACGCGGCGAAGAACATCCTTTCTTGCGGTCGCTCACAGATAGGGGCGGGACGCTCCGAATCAACGCCTGTGCAGACTGCGCTCCCTACGGGAACCCTCTCGGTTCCTGCAAAGCGCGTCGTGGAAGCAGGAAGCCCCGAGGCTTGACCTCGGGGTGGGTTCAC
>NZ_JAAVUO010000093.1:0-1567 GCF_012163165.1 Natronococcus sp. JC468 | reverse complement strand
GGAGGTTTCAGGACTCGAAGACCGCAAGCGTCGTTTGTCGGGATTGCCGACTCGGCGTGCGGTGTCCTGTGGCGGTGTCACTACCGCTCCCATCCTGAGGCGTCGAGGAAAATCTCCGATTTTCCGACCATTGGAAGACGGAGTCTTCCAAGAAGTCATTGCGTTCCGGTTTCCAAGGAACGCTCTCTCCCCACGGGTCAACGCGACGTGCAATGTTCGCACTTGCGTTAATATCTGCTTGATACTCCGTGACCCAACACTCCCGATTCGTACACGTGAACTCGGCTTGCGACCCACGACGACCGATGTGACCACAGGCGTGGCACGTCTGGGACGTGTAGCGCGGGTTCACGAACTCGACCGGGATGCCGGCTTCGAGGGCCTTGTCCTCGATCCGGTCGGTGAGTCGGGCAAACGCCCACGAGTGCAAACGCCGATTCATGTACTTTCCGTAATCCAGATTCTTACGGATGTACGACAGGTCCTCGAGTACGATCACCGGGTCATCGAAGGACTTGGCATACTCGACGGCTTCTCGAGACGCCTTCTCAATAAGATCCGTCAACGCGTTCTGGTAGTGGTCGAAACGTTCGTCCATTCGCCACTGCTCAGCGTCACGCTCTTGGAGGCGCTTCAGGGTCGTGTGCATTTCCTTCCGGAGTGCCCGCGCACGTCCGCCGTCGTAGATGTACGGTTGGATTGGAGTGTCGTTCTGACAGGCACAGCCCGTCAGCAGTTTAGACTCGCCGATATCGAAGCCAATTCGAGTCGGGTCGTCCGAGATCTCTGGCTCGGCTACCTCATACTCGACGGTGACGTGCAACACCCAATTGGTTCGGTGCTGTTGCAGTCGGAACTCGCCGACCACCACGTCCTCGTCGAGCAGGTCGAACCAGAGCGATTCCTGTTCGGGGTTGATCCGAAGCGGAATCCAGAAGGCGTTGCCACGCCCGGCCTGCGGGACGCGCCAGCAGAACTCGTGCTTTCGATCGTCGGAGTGGTCGAGAGTGAATCCGCGGTTCGTGAATCGAACCGGGTGATCGTCTTTGATCTCCGACGCGTTGTACGTATCCCGAAGCTTCGGGACGTAGTTCTTGAGCGCGTCCTTCGCGTAGGACGTGAGCGTGTAGGGCGTGACGACGTCGTTGACCGCCGTTTGTGTGTCCGCGCCACTCTCAAAGGCGTCCGAAAGGGCACGGCGGTAGGTCGCCACGGTACACTCGAGCCGTTGCTCTTTGCCAGTGGTGGGCGGAGCAAGTGTGGCTTCGAGCGTTTTCGTGGCGGTAGTTCCGGCGACCATTCGACAGTACAGACTACACGACCGATGCACATAAATTACACTGATACGATAAACATGTGTGAGCAAGTCAATCCGCTTCGAGGTAGACGACGAACAGTACGAGCGGTTGAAAGAGATCAAAGACAAGCGAGGCTACACCTGGAAGGGGCTGATGCTCGAAGGCGCGGAAGCGTTGGACACCGGGGAGGCATAGCAGGGCGAGTTGAGACACGGACGAACGCGATTCCTCCCCGCCCCTTGGGGCGGGGTTTCCTCGCTACCGCAAGA
>NZ_JAAVUO010000092.1:0-1582 GCF_012163165.1 Natronococcus sp. JC468 | reverse complement strand
CTCGAAGAGGTCGTCGTGGATCGCGTAGTCGGCGATGTCCATGATCGGGGCGTTGGGATCGGTGTTGATCGCGACGATCGTCTCCGAGCCCTTCATGCCGGCGACGTGCTGGACGGCGCCCGAAATGCCGATCGCGATGTAGACGTCGGGCGTGACGACCTTGCCCGACTGGCCGACCTGGCGGTTCTTGGGCAGCCAGCCGTTGTCGACGATCGGCCGCGACGACGAGACCGTCGCGTCCAGCGCGTCGGCCAGCTCCTCGATGATCTCGAGGTTCTCCTCTTCCTCAATCCCGCGCCCGACCGAGACGAGCACGTCGGCCTCGCTGATGTCGACGTCGCCGCCGCCGACCTCCTCGAAGCCCGTCACCGTCGAGCGAACGGCGTCCTCGTCGATCTCGGCGTGGAACTCCCGGATCTCGGCGTCGCCGGTGCCGTCGGCGCCGGGCCACTCGGCCCCGCGGATGGTGACGACTGCGTTGCCCGTCAGCTCATTGGTTGTCTCTACCTTCCCGCCGAACATCTCCCGGGTCGCGGTCAGGGTGTCGCCGTCGGCCTCGAGACCGACCGTGTCGGTGACGATCGGCAGGGAAAGCGCGTTCGCGACCGCGGGGGCGTAGTCGAGCCCGTTGACGCTGTTCGGTGCGACGACGTACTGCGGGGCGAGGTCGTCGTAGAGCTGGGTGATGACCTGCGCGTAGACGTCGTGGTTGAACTCCTCGCCGTATTCGACGGTGTGGACGACGTCGACGCCCTCCCTGTCGAGCTTGGTGGCGAAGTCCTCGACTGGACCGCTGATGACCGCGACGTGGAGCTCGCCGCCGGTCTCGTCGGCCAGCTGGCGGCCTGCGGTGACGACCTCGTAGCTGACGTCGCGCAGTTCGCCGCGGCGGTGGTCCGCGACCGCGAGGATATCCGTCATCGGCTCTCACCTCCAGTGAGAGCGATGATCTCGTCGCGCGCAGTGCGTGCGACGGCGGTCATGGCGCCACCCCCTTCTCGCGGAGCAGTTCACCGAGTTCCGCGGCGGTCTCCTCGGCGCTGCCCTCCCAGACGGTGACGTCGCTCTCGCTTTCGGGCTCGTACATGTCCGTCACGGTCACCGCGCCCTCGACGGCGCCCTCGTCGACGCCGAGGTCGTCCAGCGCGTGGACGTCGAGTTCCTTGCGCTGGGCCTGGCGGATGCCCCGCAGGCTGGCGTAGCGGGGCTCGTTGATCCCCGTCTGGATCGTCAGTGCCGCGGGGAGCTCGATCTCGGTCAGCTCCTCGACCCCGCCCTCGAGTTCGCGCCGGACCGAGGCGACGCCGTCCTCGAGGTCGTGCTCGAGGTGGTTGACGACGGCACCCCACTCGATTCCGAGGTCGGCGGCCAGGGAGACGCCGGTACCGCCCCAGTTGTCGTCGCCCGACTGGACACCCGTCAGCACGAGGTCGGGCTCCTCGCGGTCAACGACTGCCCGGAGGATCTCGGTTTTCGCGCCGACGTCGAGCAGGTCGACGTCCTCAAGGGCGTCGTCCCAGACGCGGATCGCGCGGTCGGCGCCCTTGGCGAGGGCCTGCCGGATCGTCTGCTCGCAGTCCTC
>NZ_JAAVUO010000091.1:0-1997 GCF_012163165.1 Natronococcus sp. JC468 | reverse complement strand
CATTCCTCTCGAATAGAAGTCTCGATAAGCCGCCGCTGTCGCGTGGTTTCTCGCTTAGCTAAAGACGGATGAGCCGAACAGAATGAGGGCTCCATCTCGCCGTATGTTCCGTTCTTGTCGCTCAATCATACATCTCTATTGGAAGAGTGCTTGAATAATAGTTGTCACTCTCTTCGTTAAGTTTGTAGCCTTCAGTATGTCATAGAATGGTTCGTGTACCGATTGTATCATCCTCGGAAAGTGATATATAAAATAGATAGGAGAAATCTATGTGGTTTCTGTTTCTTTCTTCGGAAGACCTTTTCGTTCTGAAAAGTAGTATAATATCACGACGAATCCGGCTGCAGGTACTATTACGCCCAACCAGTACATTTGAGGATTTTTGAGATCGAGTCGTCTCGCGTCAATATACATCAGAATACCTATCGGGAATTGTACAATAAGAGCTCCAGCTAGTAATCCAATAACTACATTAGTCATGGGAGGTATCCTATTGCAAGAGTAACTCTCTTATCTAATAAGTCTGTTCTACCAGTGACAAGTTCGCACTGTCTCTGTATCGGCTCTTTCGGTGAAGACTCGTCGAAACGAAGTGACGAAATGGGTGACGATTCCATATGCATCGGAGAACGCAGTCTCAACTTCTATGAGTTGAGAAATGTATAGTTTATATTGTTTTATCGGAATTTGTGGTACTGCCTGCGCTTGTTCAGGATTTGGGTGACGCCGACTAGCTCGGATCGACGCAATATCTCTCCGCGTCAGAGGTCAACGTACTGTGATTCCCACTCACGACGCTCCTGAATGGCTGTGTTCCCTTCATCGGTGATCGCGTAGTAGTTCGTTCGTCGATCGAGTTCTCCCTTCTCGACGAATCCCTTGTTGACGAGGGTGTCGAGATTGGGATACAGTCGTCCGTGATTGATGTCGCTACTATAGTACGACTCGACCTCGTCTTTGATGTCCTGACCCGACGGCTGATCAGCGCCTGTAATGACGTACAGGAGATCCCGCTGAAAGCCTGTAAGATCGTCCATGGTGACTTGCCCTTGTAACCGAGTATTGTTATTTCTATCGTACCTACTAGCCAGATTGAATTCCAATTCTTGAGAAAGATAGTAGTCTATTGAGTAATTTCGGTTCGAGAGTTAGCGACGGTTTTCAGAGACAAGTTGGTCGAGGAACGAAGCAAGGACCGTCTTCTCCTTCTCATCCGATTCGAGAGAGAAGTCTTGACGGGGATCTTCATAGACTTCGAGTTCAACACGACTTGCAGCAGAGAGTTCACCGTCAAGCACCACAAGATTGAGAATTGCAGTCTGGTAGATCACCAGCGTACGGATCTCGTCGATATCGAGATACTGGATGTTGAGCGCTTCCAGTGTTGAGAGCAGGTCGACTGGAGTGCTAAAGGTATATTCCTGCGTCGAACCCGTATCGGTTGGCATTGAATTACTCTTGTGGACCCCTATCAATAGTTCTCATCCTTCGATGTAGCAACTGGGGACGACTGTTAGTAGAGACAGTGCAATCGAAGAGAGTTGAACTGGCAAAATGCCCACCGGTCGTATGGGGCCAATACCGGTGGGATATGGACCGAGTGCTGGATCGTGATGTCGCGCCAAGGGATACGCGACAGTCGAGGTTTGTGGTGGAGTTATTATCAAGCTATGGGCCGCTCTTCCGAAGTAGATTATTGGTAGCGATGGGGAAGCCAGTCCGGTGAATGAAGGCCAATCAAGAAGTGTATTATATGATACTACAGCATGGATAGCCGAAAGCAGTCAACCAAATATATAATAAATCCAGTAATTTCTGGAAAGAAAACCAGTGTAAACCAGAATATATACTCTCAAATACTCGGCAGGACCCCTCCTAGAAACGTCTTTTGGCATCCGGGGTCAACTACTGACCGCGATGACCACCACTCCAAGTCTGTCTCCGGAATCTATTCACCCACAAGAAAAAGACCAGGTGATACGGGCCCTTTCCGAGCA
>NZ_JAAVUO010000090.1:0-1998 GCF_012163165.1 Natronococcus sp. JC468 | reverse complement strand
CGGCTGAATATTACTTGTTGCTAAATACTGGAAGAACTTCGTTGTTTGAGATTATACCACCGTCATACTCTTCCATATGGGTCATTTGTCTTTAGCTAAGCCTCACACCTCGGTTGTGTAGCGGTAGCGAGCGTCTCTTGTAAGGTCGGTCGTTGCTTGTGGATTTTCTGTGTCTCTTCGATCAGCCGTTCCAACAGTGGCGGTGGTGAATAGCCAAGGTAGTCACCAAGTTCGTGGAGGATGAGCTGGGCGTGCGACCAAAAGGTCGCCGCCCAGCGTTCCGGCGGAAAGACGAGCTCATCGTCAGCCTGTTCGGTGACCAGATTCAACAGATCACGACTCACCAGCAGCGATAGCAACGCCGCGTACAGCAAAATTTCCACGACAACAGGGTTGCTTGTGTCGAATTCGTCCAGTTCGTATTGTGTCTTCAATTCGCGAAACAACGTCTCTACCTCCCATCGACACCGATACAGCGTTGCTAGATCTGCCGGCAGGAACTCCTCTCTCGGTAAGTTCGTGATGTAGAGATGATAGTCGTCGGCGTCCGCACCGAAGACGCCGACGACGCGGAACCGTTTCGTGTCTACTGAATGGGTTCCCTCGTACTGACCTCGCTTGAATTCTGCTTCGACTTCCACGTCGATGTACTTCCGCGAGAGGCCATCGACCACATCGTGGATCTGCTTGCTTTCCAAGAGACGATTGTAACAGCAGCCAGTAGTCCAGTTTTGTTATCTTGAAGTCATAGAACTGATATTCAATATAGCCAACTTCACTTCGTTTGAAAATAAGTCGAGCTATTCAGTTCACATACGGGCCCTTCTTCTACTCAGAAAACGTCTATTCAAGACTAGCCATAATGGCCTCAAAGCAACACCTAGAGAAGGTTCGTATTGTATGCAGAGAGTGTCACTTCTCGGAGGTAATTACTACGGAAGGAGACAAATCTGCAGAAGTGATCAGAGACCATGGTCAGGAAACAGGACACAAACTTACTGCTGAGCAGCTTGACAAGGTTGAGTAAGCGTCTGCAAGACATAGAGGCAGTACTACTGGCAGTACTGAGGAAACAAGAAAATCAAGTCACATCCATCTGACTGACGGGGAAAGGAGTCTTACTCCGAGGTGCGAAGGGGTTGAATTCCGACGGGCCGTTACGCGAGGACTGACCAATCAAGTGACACGCTTCCTCCACGCTGTGATCTCTATGAGGTCCCCAGGGTCACAGCATCGAACACGGCCGATGATACAGATGGTGGGAACGTTCCTCTGGCCGGATTCTATACATCTCGTTCTAGAAGACCAATTGAGTCTGAATACTCTGTACCAGGATGAGTAGTACGGTAACAGTATATATAATCCTATAGGATAACGAGCAAACTATGGCTTTGAGCGGCGATCTTCGGTCTGAAGATCTCGTGCGGTTGCGTACGGTTCATGCGGTTGTAGAGACGCCCCACTGTATTCGATAATCCCGTCACACCAGAGACAAACACCGAACGAGATCGGGAGCCCGGATGAATTATATGTGGATTGGAAAACTGGAGTCTCCGCGTCACAGTACGGACACACCATGAGTTCGGCGCCATTGTCCACCATCTGCTTCCCGACACCGTGGTTGAGCTTGTACCAGCGGACCACGTTCTGAACGAACCCCATGAACCCTCTGTAATCCTACGGGACGTGCAGCCGTAGTTCTTTGGTTGATGATACCAATCATCATGGGTACGATCGAAAAATAGTATTCACGCCGTGGATTCGGCCTTCTGCTGTGCTTCCCGAATCGTCGTCACGTTCTCGAGAGCGATTTCGCGCTCTCGCTCGTTATACGTCTTCACCATCGAAGGAGGACCTTGTCCATACTCTACGAATGGTCGCTCTTACGCAAAGCTACGGAAAAGTCAGTGCATCCCGCCGACGTATAGCGGATATGTCTCACACCCAGCCAGCCTTCGGCGGGATGCTTCGGAACTTAATCGATGACGGTATCTTAGA
>NZ_JAAVUO010000009.1:0-119691 GCF_012163165.1 Natronococcus sp. JC468 | reverse complement strand
TCTTCACGAAGTCAGAACCGGTACGCTCCTCCAGCCTTCGCGGTCTTCCTGATCGAATCAGCAACTACTGTGAAGGGGTGGGCTTTCGCTCGCTGCGTGTCACTCCTCGTCCTCGAGCGTGAACAGTACCTCGCTGGTCTGGGTGTAGGAGCCGACCGGCGTCCCGGGCTGGCTCTCGATCGCCTCGAAAAAGCGGTCCGTGATGACCTCCTCGACGACGCTGACGATCGAGTCGACCTGCTCGTCGTCGGCGGCGCCGAGGATACCGATCTCGAGCTGGGCGCCGGCCATGTTGGCGTGGCCCCCCGCGCTGCCGATCCGATCGAAGGCGTCCCGGACCACCTCGCCGAGGTCGACGCCGCCCGCCCGAGACCGCGCGGAGACGAACACCATCTCGTCGATGAAGCCGAACACGAGCGACGTGTCGACCCCCTCCATCGTGAGCAGTCGGTCGGCCGCCTGGGGCAACGCGTCGCGGTCGCCGATCCGCCCGGCGCTGGCCACCGCCACCGGGCCGCGCTGTTCCCGGTTTTTGATCGCGCGGGCGATCGTGTCCAGGGTCTCGCCCTCGAGGGAGGGCCGTTCGATCCGCCGGAGCACGTCGGTGTCGACGTGGGGCCACAGCGTCGCCGCGGCCTCGAAGTCGGCCGAGGACGCCTCCCGGGTGAACTCGTCGGTGTCGACCCGGATCCCGTACAAAAGCGCCGTCGCGGTCGCCCGGTCGAACCCCGACCCGAACTGCTCGAGGTACTCGGTCAGCACCGTGCTCGTGGCACCGGCGTGTTCCCGCAGGTCGACGTAGTCGCTGGGTACCGGCCCCCGGGGCGGGTGGTGGTCGATGACGATGTCGACGTGGCAGTCCTCGGAAAGCTGGTCGTTGACCCCCGGTCTGGAGTGGTCGACCAGCGCGACGGCGTCGTACTCCTCGAGGGTGGCCCCGGGCTCGAGGTTTCGCAGGTCGAGTCCGAGGACGTTCACCATCGCCCTGTTTTCCTGGTGGGAGATCTGCCCGAAGTAACAGGGGTCGGCCGGAACGCCGACCGACTCGGCGATCTCGGCCAGCGCAACGGCGCTCGCGATCGCGTCGGGGTCGGGATTGTCGTGCATCATGACCGCGAGCCGCCCGTCGATCTGCAGGAGGCGACGTCGCAGCCGAATCGCAGCGTCGGCGGCCGGACTCGTCGTCGCCTCGAGGACGGCGCCGCCCAGCGCCCGCTCGGGGTCGACCACGCGGTCGGCGAGCTCGTCGAACGCCGCCCGATCTTCGGGCGTGGGCTTCCCGCCGAGGTAGGCGACAATCGTCGCGGCCGGGAACCGCTCCCGGGCCCGCTCGAGGGCGAGCCGGTTGCGGTCGGTGCGGTCGCCGGCGACGAAGACGAGGGCCGGTCGCTCGACGCCCGCGAGCACTCCGGGGTCGGTCGGATCGGCCTCTCGAGCGGGAACGCTCCTGTCGCGGAGCGTTTCGACGGTCTGTTCGTCCTCGGTGACGACGAGCAGCCGGTCGTCACACTCGGGCAGTCGTCCGATCGTCTGCCGACCGACGGTTCCGCACCCGAGGACGAGCCGGAAAACCATACGGTGCGGCTTGCAACCCCGTCGGGTAAAAGCTACCGGCTTGATCGGATCCCGACGGCGCAGCCGGGGTGAGAAACCGAGCCGACGGTCACCCCATCGCGACGGCCGCCGCCTGCTGTGCCGCGTCGGCGATCGGGCCGAACGCCGGCAGCGCGACGACGGTCAACACGGCGGCAACGACGATCGCCGCGTACAGCCCGATCGGCTGGGCAAGCGCGTCCCGCTCGCCGACGGGGTCTTCGATCCAGACGGCTTTCACCAGCCGCGAGTAGTAGTACAGCGAGAGCGCACTGTTGACCACCAGCGCCGCGGCGACGACGAGCATGGCGCCGTTCGTTCCCGCCGCGCCGATCGTCTCGGTAAAGAGGATGTACTTGCTCCAGAAGCCGCCCAGCGGCGGGATGCCGGCGAGGCTGAACATGAAGATTCCGAGCGCGGCGCAGGCCACGGGTGCCTGCCGTGCGAGCCCGTTGTAATCCTCGAAGGTTCGGCCGACGCCCCAGTACTCCGCGAGGGCGACGAACAGGAAGGCGCCGGTGTTCATGAACCCGTAGACGAACAGGTGCATCATCGCCGCGCCCATCACGAGCTCGCCGCCGTCAGCGGAGAGGCCGGCCAGCCCGATCAGCGCGTAGCCGGCGTGGCCGATCGAGGAGTACGCGAGCATCCGCTTGACGTTGTCCTGGGTCGCCGCGGCGAAGTTCCCGAGCGTCATCGTGACGATCGCGAGGACGACGAACGCGGTCGTCCAGTCGATCCCGATGACGGCGGTCGTCGCCTCGACCGGGAACGCCGTCGTGAACACGCGAAAGGCGATCACGAAGCCCGCGGCCTTGGAGGCCGAGGAGAGAAACGCCGAGATCGGCGCGGGCGCACCCTCGTAGGCCTCAGGCGCCCAGAAGTGGAAGGGGACGCTCGCGGTCTTGTACGCGAATCCGCCGATCAGCATCAGGATGCCCAGCCCGAGCAGACCGCCGTAGGCGTCGGCGCCGTCGAGGTTGTCCGCGATCGCCTCAAGCTGGAGGTGGCCCGTCGCGCCGTAGACAAGCGAGATGCCGTAGAGGAAGATCGCCGAGGAGAGCGCGCCGATCAGGAAGTACTTCAGGCCCGCCTCGACGCTCCCACGGTTGTCCTTGAGGATCGCCACGAGGGCGTAAGAGGGAAGGCTCGCCAGCTCGAGGGCGATGAAGACCGTCACGAGGCTGTTGGCCGCGGCCATCGCGGCCATCCCCGTCGCGGCGAGCATGATCAGCGAGTAGTACTCCGACTGGTAGGTGTGGTCGGCCATGTAGTCGTAACTCGCCACGGCGACGAGCGCGGTGACGACCGAGACGACGGTCGTGAAAAACAGCGTCATCTGGTCGACGACGAACTGGCCGCCGAACAGCTCCACGACGCCGAGACCGCCCTCGGCGGTCGGGGTGCCGACGCCGGCGAGCATGAACCAGACGGCGATGCCGAGCGCCGCGAGCGCGCCGACCGCGGTCGTCCCGGCCAGCAGCGAGCGGTTCCTCGTGTGCGGGTTGATGCTGTCGATAACGAACAGCGCGAGCGCCGTCGCCACAAACACAAGCGCCGGCGCGAGCGCGGTCCACGAGGGTAACTCGAGCACCGCCATCACAGCTCACCTCCGTTCTCCAGGATCGGGTCGACTGCGTCGGTAATCATCTCGAAGATCAGTTCGGGCGCGACGCCGAGGGCGATGATGATCGCCAGCAACACGAACATCGGCGCGACGTCGTGCAGCGGCGCGCGTCCCACGTCGTAGTCGGTTTCTAAGTGATACGGGCCGAAGACGGTCCGCTGGAGCGCAAAGAGCAGGTAGCCGGCGACGATGACGATGCCGAACATCGCCAGCGGGGTGAAGACCTGCGAGTACGGGAGCCGTCCGGAGCCAAAGGAGCCGAAGAAGATCGCGTACTCGCCGAAGAAACCGCTCATCAGCGGCAGCCCCATATAGCCGAACGCGCCGGCGACGAGGATGCCGACGGCGACGGGCATCCGATCGGCCATCCCGGACATGTCGGTGACCATCCGAGTGTGAGTGGCGTTGTAGATGACCCCGACCGCCATGAACATCAGTCCGGAGATCAGCCCGTGGCTGACCATCTGGAAGGTCGCGCCCCCGACCCCGAACTGGGTGTAGGCGATCAGCCCGAGGATGACGTAGCCCATCGACGACACCGACGAGTAGGCGACGATCCGTTTCAGGTCGGTCTGGGCGAGCGCGAGCATCGCACCGTAGATGACGCTGATCACCGCGATCGCGGCGATCGGCACCGCGAAGGCCGCGGCCTGCTCGGGGAACATCGTGAAGTTGAACCGCAGCAGGGCGTAGGTCCCCATCTTCAGCAGGACGCCAGCCAGCAGCACCGACGCGGGCGTCGGCGCCTCGACGTGGGCGTCGGGCAGCCAGGTGTGGAAGGGGACGACGGGTACCTTCACGGCGAACCCGACGAACATCGCGACGAACACCGCCGCAGCGATCGTCGAGCCGGCGACGCCCATGAACGCCTCGGGCCCGCCCTCGAGCATCGCCGTTGCGATCTCCGGGAGCGCGAAGCTCGTGACGGCGTCGCCGAGGCTGAAGACGAGCACGATGAACGCGCCGAACATCAGCAGGGAGGCGACGTTCGTGTAGACGAAGAACTTGATCGCCGCGTACTTGCGGCGCGGGCCGCCCCAGATCCCGATCAGCAGGTACATCGGGATCAACACGGCCTCCCAGAAGATGAACCAGACGAAGAAATCCAGCGCCGCGAAGACGCCGATCAGGTTCGCCTCGATGAACAGCACGAGCCCGTAGAACTGCGACTCGCGATCGTCGATCGGCGTCCAGGAGCTTACGATCGCGAGCGTACAGAGGATCGTCGTCAACACGACCAGCGGGAGGCTGATACCGTCGAGACCGACGAACCACGAGACCGAGTACTCGCCGATCTGGATCCACTCGACCCGGGATTCGAAGGCGAGTTCGCCCTCGAGCAGGGCGTTTCCGCTGCCGTCGAACGCCGAGAACAGCCACAGGCCGATCCCCGCGGGAAGCAGGCTGATGACGAAGGCCAGTTTACCGGCGATACGATTCGGCGCGACGAACGTCACCAGCGCGCCGATCAGGGTCGCTGCGAGAAGCGCTTCGATCATCATAGGAACCACCCTCCGAGGAATCCGAGTACGATAAGCAAGGCGATGAACCCGGCGACGAGCAAGGCCGCGTAGTTAGTGACGATACCCGATTGTATCCGCTTGACCCGATCGCCTCCGAACAGACTCACGGACGAGACACCGTTGACGGCGCCGTCGATGACGGTCTGGTCGAACCGATCCGCAGCGCGGGCCACCGGCAGCGTCAGGCCCTCGGCGAGCCAGACCTGGTACTCGTCCTGGTAGTAGTTGCTCCGCAGAACGTCGTAGGCGCCGCCGAGCTTCTCGGTGTGGCGGGTCGGCGACGGCACGTTGTACAGCGTGTGGGCCGTGAACGCGCCCGCCAGTGCCAGCCCGAGCGACAGTCCCGCGCCGAGGAGCATGGTGGTGGTCTCGGATCCGATCGCTCCCTCCTCGAAGGGCACCGTCTCGTGGTAGGAGTGATAGGTCAGCGCCTCGAGGCCGCCGTACTCGCCGTCGAGCCAGTACTCGAGGAACGAGATCTCCGCGCCCGTCAGTTTGGCGACGGGAGCGAGGTTCGCCAGGCCGGCCACCGTCGCGAGGACGCCCAGCACGAGCAGCGGCGCCTTGATCGCCCAGCCGACCGGGTGAGGATCCTCGGCGGTCTCGGAGCGGGGTTCGCCGTGGAAGGTGAGAAACACCATCCGGAACGTGTAGAATCCGGTGAAGAAGACGGCGATCAGCCCCATCGCGTAGGCCGCCATGATCAGGGGCTGCTCTAAGCCGACGATCAGGGCGTCGTACAGGATCTCGTCTTTCGACCAGAAGCCCGAGAACGGGACGATTCCCGCCAGGGCGAGCGCGCCGGCGAGGAACGTGTAGTAGGTGACGGGCGCCTTCTCTTTGAGGCCGCCCATCTTCCACATGTCCTGTTCGTGGTGCATGAGCACGATGACGGCGCCGGAGCCGAGAAACAGCAGCGCCTTGAAGAAGGCGTGGTTCATGAGGTGGAAGACTCCGGCGACGTAGCCGCCGACGCCCAGTCCGAGCATCATGTAGCCGTACTGGCTGATCGTCGAGTACGCCAGCACCTGCTTGATGTCGTCTTTGACGACGCCCATCGTCGCCGCGAACAGCGCGGTGAAGCCGCCGACGAAGGCGATGATCGCAAGCGCCGTCGGCGAGAGCGCGTAGTAGCCGAACATCCGGGCGACCAGGTAGACCCCGGCCGCGACCATCGTCGCCGCGTGAATGAGCGCCGAGACGGTCGTGGGACCCTCCATCGCGTCGGGCAGCCAGGTGTGCAGCGGGAACTGTGCCGACTTGCCGATGACCCCGCCGAGGACGAGCAGTCCGGTGATCGTCACCCACGTCTCGGCGTCGAACCCGAACAGCTGTCCGCCGTCGTCGATTGCGGCCTCGGCCGCGGCGACGAACGAGTCCTCGCCCGCGAACTGGACCGTGCCGAAGGTCGCGGCGATGGCGACGACCCCGATCAGGAAGAAGTAGTCGCCGAAGCGGGTGACCAGAAACGCCTTCTTCGCGGCCGAGGGCGCCGAGCGGGTGCGGAACCAAAACCCGATCAGCAGGAACGAACACAGCCCCACCAGCTCGAAGAACATAAAGGCCATCAGCAGGTTGTCCGCGTAGACGAACGCGAGCATGCTGAACGTGAAGAGGCCGAGCCCGGCGTAGTACCGCGGCAGGCCGGTCTCGCCCTCGGCGTTCATGTACTCAAGGCTGAAGACGTGAACGAGAAAGGCGACGAGCGAGACGATCACGAGCATCAGCGCGGCCAGCGGATCGATCAGGATGCCGAACGTGAACTCGATGGCGTCGGTGCCGATCTCGCCGGCGGCGTCGCCGGCCGCCCACGTGAACAGCGTCTCGTGGTAGTATCCTTCTTCGCCGCCCGCGACGGCCGCGAGCATCGCAAGCGAGAGCAGCAACGAGCCGCCCGTCGCGACGATACCCGGGATCGCCCCCTTCTTCGGTAATTTCGGCCCGAAGGCGAGAGCGATGACGAACGCCGCAAGCGGGAACAGCGCGATCGCCGGTGCGTAGTCGAATAACCCTTCCATCTTACCACCTCATCGTCGTCGGCACCGTGACGTCGACGTCACGGAAGTTGCGGTACAGTACCAGGACGATCCCGAGTCCGATCGCGACCTCGGCGGCGGCAAGCGCCATCGCAAACAGCGCGAACACCTGCCCCGTGAGGTTGCCGTGGTAGAACGCGAACGCGATCAGATTGACGTTGGCTGCGTTTACCATGATCTCGACGGACATCAGGAACAGCAGCGCGTTTCGACGCGTCAGGATCCCGAAGAGACCGATGGAAAACAGCGCCATCGACAGTAACACGAAGTACTCGATGGGGACGTCCATCAGGTGTCACCTCCGGACTCCGCGCCGGTGTCGGACGCCGCCGACTCGTCGGACGACTCGCGGAGGCGACCACTGCCGTCCGTGGCGGCGACCTGATCGCTTCCCGTGGTACCCGGGGTAGCGCCGGTACGGCTCGAGAGCGCCGCGACGGGCTCGCCCTCGGTCTCGCGTTTCGCGAGCACGAGCGCGGCGTCTAACGCGGCGTCTAACACGACCGCGATGAGCAGGAACGCGGCGAGGAACGGCTCGGTGTCACCGATCGAGCCCTCGGCCGACTGCAGGGCCGTGAGATCGAACAGCGCGTAGCCGATCTCCGACGTCACCGAGATCCCCTCGGGGAAGCCGACCATCTCGTCGGCAAAGCCCGTGTTCAGGACGATCATCGCCATCGCGCCGAACAGCGCAACGGCGAGGACGCCCGGGACGAGCGACTGCCCGAGTCGAAGTCGGGGTCTGTTCGTCATGTCCGTACCACCTCGTCGGTCTCCGCGTCCGTCTCCTCGCGCTGGGTGAGCATCACGGCGAACGTGATGAGGATGAGCACCCCGCCGACGTAGACGAGGATCTGCATCATGGCGACGAACTCCGCCGCCAGCATCACGTAGTACACCGCGACGCTGACCAGCGTCACGCCGAGCATCAGCGCCGAGTGCCAGGGGTCGACGAGTAACACGACGCCGAGCGCGCTGGCGAGCGTGACGAACGCGAACAGCGCGAACGCGATCAGCTCGTATGTCATTGTTGGAGTGAAATGCCCGTTCTCGGGGACGGGTAACCCGTCACTGGTAATCGACCTCCCCTTCGCCCTCGCCGATCCACGCGCCCCGGTCGGGTTCGCGGGACTCGAGCGGGTCGATATCCTTGTACCACGGCACCGCCTTCAGCTGCTCTTTGTTGTACACCAGGTCGTGTTTGGTGTCGCCCGTGAACTCGAAGTTCTCGGTGAGCAGGATGGCGTCGACCGGGCAGACCTCCTCGCAGAGCCGACAGTAGATGCACTGTCCGATGTGGAGGTTGTACTGTTCGCCGTTGCGCTGGTCGTCCATCACGATCTGGATGGTGTCGTTCGGACAGACGTTCTCGCACTGGCGACACCAGATACAGCGCTCCTGGCTGAACTTGTGGACTCCCCGAAAGCGTGGCGAGACGTCCGGCGCGGTCTCGGGGTACTCGACCGTGAACGTCGAGCCGTCCAGCGCGTGTTTCATCGTCGTTGCCATCGATTTGAGTATCCCGATCATGCTATCAGCCCCACGATTACCGCGGTCAGTACAAGGTTCGCGAACGAAAGGACGAGCAGTCCCTTCCAGCCGATCTCGATCAGCTGGTCGATCCGGACCCGGGGCACCGCCGAGCGGAGCCACTGGGTCAGCAAGAAGACGCCCCAGATCTTGACGAGGAACCAGACGATGCCGATCGCCTCGGGACCCGGTCCTGCCGGGCCGCCGAGGAAGATCGTCGCGATGATCGCACCGCCCAGGAAGATGTGCAGGAACTCGCCGAGGTAGATCAACACGAAGTACACCGAGGAGTACTCGGTCTGGTACCCCGCGACGATCTCGGTCGGCGCCTCGGGCGTGTCGAAGGGATTCCGGCCGACCTCGGCGAAGTTCGCGACCAGGAACAGCACGAACGCGAACGGGTTGACGATCGCGAACCACTGCGGGATCGCAACGAGTCCGAGGTCGACGAGCGGTTCGTTCTGTACGGCGACGATCTCGCTCATCTGCAGGGTGCCGGTGAAAATCACCACGGACATCCCGGTGACGATGAGCGGGATCTCGTAGGCGACGTTCTGTGCGACCGCCCGCAGCCCCCCGAGCAGCGAGTACTTGTTCGCCGAGGAGTAGCCGGCCATCACCAGACCGACGCTGGCGATACCCGCGACCGCGAACGTGAACACCAGTCCGACCTCGGGGTCGGCGAGGTGGATTCCGCTCCCCATCGGAATCACCGCAAAACCAAGCAGCGCCGAGGACGCGACCACGATCGGTGCGAGGTCGTACGCCGGACGATCGGCGTTTTCCGGGATGATCAGCTCCTTCGAGAGCAGTCGCACTGCGTCGGCGACGATGATGAACAGGCCGGCGGGCCCGAGTCGGTTGACGGCGATCCGGTCCGTGAACGCGGCCGTGATCTTCCGTTTCGCCCACGGGCCGGCGACGCCGGTCATCGCCAGCATCAGGTTGCCGACGAGAAAGGCGGCGAGAAACGTCGCGAGCAACTCGCCGGCGAGCCCGAACTGGTCCAGGCCGGTCAGGTCGCCGATCCGCTCGGGGAGCAAGACCGTGTCGCTGGCCTGCAGCGGCGTCCCCTCGATCATCGATCCACCTCTCCGAGGACGATGTCGAGGCTGCCCAGCGAGGCGATCAGGTCGGGAACGTACTCGCCCTCGCTCATCTCACCGAGCGCCGAGAGGTTGTGGAAACACGGACTGCGGATCTTGAACCGACCGGGTTTGTCGGTGCCGTCCGAGCGAATGTAGATTCCGAGTTCGCCCTTCGCGGCCTCGACGGCGCGGTACACCTCCGTGTCGGGATCGGGCTTGAGCGTCCGGGGAACGTTGGCCTGGATCTCGCGGTCGTCCTCCGGCCAGTCCTCGAGCAGGTCGACACACTGCTCGATGATCTTCGCGGACTCCTCGACCTCCTCCATGCGACAGAGCACCCGGGCGTAGTTGTCACAGCCCTGGCGAGTGACGACGTCCCACTCGAGGTTCTCGTAGTAACCGTAGGGGTCGTCCCGCCGGAGGTCGTAGTCGACCCCCGACGCGCGAGCGACCGGGCCCGTACAGCCGTAGGACTTGGCGACCTCGGGCTTGAGGACGCCGGTGTCGTGGGTCCGAACCTGAAAGATCTCGTTGCCGGTGAGCAGGTCGTGGTACTCGTCGACCTTCGCGGGGAGCCCGTCCAGGAAGTCCCGCGTCTTCTCGAGGAACTCCTCGCGAGGTTCGGGCAGGTCCCAGGCGACGCCGCCCAGCCGGAAGTAGTTGAACATCAGCCGCTGGCCGGTGAGGTCCTCGAGGATGTCCTGGACGACCTCCCGGTCGCGCATGCCATACTGGAAGACGGCGGTGAAGTCGCCGTAGACGTCGAGGGCGAACGTCGCCAGCGCGAGCATGTGCGAGGCGATCCGGCAGAGTTCGGCCCCCATCGTCCGGATGACCTGGGCGTACTCCGGCACCTCGATATCGGCCAGATCCTCCGCGACTCGGGCGTAGGCCCACTCGTTTAACAGGCCGGCCGAGACGTAGTCCCACCGATCGGGGTAGGGCATGATCTGGTGGCGGTAGGTGCCCGACTGACACATCTGCTCCTCACAGCGGTGCAGGTAGCCGACGTCGGGGTCGACGTCGACGACGGTCTCGCCGTCGAGCACCGTCTCGAGGTGGAGCACGCCGTGGGTCGCCGGGTGGTGGGGACCGATGTTCAGGAACATCGTGTCCGACTCCTGGTCGTGGTGGTCCGGCTGGATCGGGTTGGCGTGTTCGGAGAGCGTGACGACCTGGGGCTGTTCCTGATCGTAGTCCTTCGAGAGGGGATGGCCCTGCCAGGTCTCGGGCAGGAGGATCCGTCGCGGGTCGGGGTGGCCCTCGTAGTCGATCCCCACGAGGTCGAAGGCCTCCCGCTCGTGCCAGTCGGCCGTCCGAAAGACGGGTTCGGCCGACTGGCTGACGGGGTCGTCGATCGACGTCGGCACGACGACCGAGACCTCCTGGGTCGGGTCGGCGTACTTCTTCATGTGGTAGATCGACTCGTAGCGGTCCTCGTACTGCTGTGCGGTCAGACAGGAGAGGTGGTCGAATCCGGCCTCGTCGCGAAGGTCGAAGAGGACGTCCTGGACGTCGTCGGGGCGGATGACGAAGCCCGGCGCGTTGAGGTGATCGTCGCGTCCGAGCGCCCGGTCGCCGATCAGCGCCTCGAGGTCGTCCTCGGTGACCTCCCGTATCTGTCGTTCGAGTCCCGTGCTCATGGCGAATCAGCCCAGTTGTACCGCATGACGAGGTCGTCCTCGTCGATGTCGCTCGCGAGTTTCTGTACGAGTTCGTCCTTCGGCAGGTCGCCGAACTGCTCGAGTTCGTACGGCTTGACGACGACCGGCGAGGTCTCGCCGTTTCGAATCCGCTCTTGCAGTTTGGCGACGCCGTAGACCAGCGCCTCCGGTCGGGGCGGACAGCCGGGGACGTGGATGTCGACGGGGATGATCTCCTCGGCGCCCTTGACGACGTTGTATCCCTCCTGAAACGGCCCCCCGGAGATCGTGCACGACCCCATCCCGACGACGAACTTGGGTTCGGGCATCTGGTCGTAGACCCGTTTCATCCGGGGACCGAACTTCGAGACGATCGTCCCCGGGACGATCATCACGTCGGCCTGGCGCGGCGAGGCCCGGGGAACGCCCGCGCCGAACCGGTCCAGGTCGTGTTTGATCGCGTACGTGTGCATCATCTCGATGCTGCAGCAGGCGATCCCGAACTGCAGCATGAACATCGAGTTCCCCCGAACCCAGTTCATGAACTGGTCGAACTTCGTGAGGATGAACGGCGTCGCGCCGAACGCCTCCCGAAGCCTCGAGTTGAATCGGTCGTCGGGGCCGGTACCCATCCGCGACTCGCGGGTGTCGGACGACGGAGCGGTACTGTCGTAGATCTCTTGGCGCGGTTTGTCACTGCTCATTATCGATCAGCTCCGGCTTCGACCTGTTCCGGCGTGCGTGCCCACTGGACGGCGCCGGTCCGCCACGCCCAGGCGAATCCGATCAGCAGGATGACGACGAACGCGATCATCGGCCCGAGGGCGTGGACGATCCCGTACTCCTCGGCCGCGAGCGCATCCTGGTAGACGACCGCCCACGGAAACAGCATGACGGTCTCGATGTCGAAGACGAGAAACAGAAGCGCAACCATGTAGTACTGGATGTTGAATCGGATGCGCGTCCCGCCGGTCGGCACCTCGCCACTCTCGTAGGTGGCACGTTTGCTCGTTTCGGGGACGCTCGGCCGCAGGAGGTACGATACCGCCATCATCCCGAGCGGTATCAGCAGTCCCACGAGCGCGAGCGCGCCGATAGCGATCCAGTCATTCATCTCGGTAACGTCCGAAGCTTCTGACCCCACGCATATAAGGGTTGATTCTTGCCGTTTCGGCCGGTAGGAGCATCAGCATCCGTTTTCGTCGCTCGAGGGCACCGTCGAACGATCGTCAGCACAACTCCTGACCGGGTCACCCCGAAAAATCCGAGTTCGGACTCCGGAGGGGTTCCGATCGCCACACCGAACGCGGACGCTCCCCAACGGACGTTCGTTCGGATCGACCGCCGCGACGGTCGGCTACTCCCTCGAGAAGTCCCCGGTCCCTTCGTCGTGAAGTCGACGGGAGACCTCGCCGACCCCCTCCCGTAAGCTCTCGTGGTACTCGAGGAGTCGCTCCCGTACCGGCTCGTGTTGCCGGGCGAGGATCTGGGCGGCCGACAGCGCCGCGTTGAACGACTTCCCCGCGTCGACCGCGACCAGCGGCGCGCCCGTCGGCATCCCGATGACGCTGTCGACGGACTTCTCCTGAACCGGCACGCCGATCACCGGTAGCGGGTAGGCGATCGACGCCGTCATGTTCGGCAGATCGGCGGACTTGCCGCCGGCACCCGCGATCAGCACCTCGAGCCCGCGGTCCTCGGCCGTCTCTGCGTAGGCGGTCATCAGCTCGGGTGTGCGGTGGGCGGAGGTGACGTACGTCTCGAACGTAAAGCGCGCCTCGGGCGGGTTGTCGTAGTCGGTCTGCTCCTCGAAGCCGAGTTCGTCGACGAGGGCATCGTAGGCGCCGCGGCGCCGTCCGCCCGTCGACATCACCTCGAGGTCGGAGTCGCTGCCCATCACGATGCCGACGTCGGGCGTCTCGGCGTCGGGCAGGTCCAGTTCGGCCTCGTGGTGCAGACGGTCGATCAGCTTCTCGACGGTGTCGCTCATGGGAGACAGTGCTGGTTACTCCGACGTGAACGTGACGGAGCGCTCGAGTTCGCGCGCGGTCTCGAGTAGCTCGTCGGTCGTCTCGCCGTCGCGCCCGGCGATCGTGACGTGGCCCATCTTCCGCAGCGGCCGAACCTGTCGCTTCCCGTACCAGTGGAGGTTCGCCGCGGGCGTCTCGAAGACGCGCTCGACCCCTCGCAACTCGGCGTCTCGGGACTCCTCGACATCGCCGAGCAGGTTCACCGACACGGTCGGCGAGCGCAGGTCGGTCGCGGCCAACGGCCAGCCCAGCACGGCTCGAGCGTGCTGTTCGAACTGCGAGCTCTGTGCGCCCTCGATCGTCCAGTGCCCCGAGTTGTGAGGGCGGGGGGCGATCTCGTTGAGAAGGACTTCGCCGCCGCTCTCTCGCGGACTTCGTCCGCTCGAGTCTTCCGAGGCGCGTAGCGCCTCGCTCGTCTCGAACAGCTCGATTCCGTACACGCCCCGGCCGTCCATCACCTCGAGAACGTCCTCGGCGACCTCGAGAGCCCGCCGTTCGACGGCTTCCTCGGAGCCCGCGGGGACGATCGTCTCCCGGAGGATCTCGTCCTCGTGGACGTTCTCGCCGATGGGGAAGGCGGCGGTCTCGTCGTCGCCCTTGACGGCGATCACCGAGATCTCCCGCTCGAAGTCGACGAACGACTCGACCATCGCGGGGCCGGCGACCGACTCGAGCGCGTCCTCGGCGTCGGCCTTCGACTCGACGGGGACGTTCCCGCGCCCGTCGTACCCGCCAGTACGGGCTTTGAGCATGACGGGCGCGCCGTAGTCGTCGATCGCGTCGCGAATATCGTCGGCGTCCTCGACCGCCCGAAACGGCGGGACGGGAACGCCCGCCTCCTCCAGCGCGCGCTTCTGGACGAGTTTGTCGTGGATCGTCTCGAGGGTCGAGGGCTTCGGATGGACGGGCGTCCCCGAGTCCTCGGCGACCCGCTCGAGGACGTCCTGGTCTGCTAGTTCGATCTCGAAGGTGAGGACGTCGGCCCGCGCGGCGAGTTCCCGAATGCCGGCCTCGTCGTCGAAGTCGGCGACGATCTGGTCGCGCGCGACCGGTGCGGCCGGGCAGTCGGGCGTCGGATCGAGTACGACGACCTCGACGCCCAGCGGCGCGGCCGCCTCGGCGAGCATCCGTCCGAGCTGTCCGCCACCGACCACGCCGAGGGTCGGCCCCGGCGTCCGTAGCGTCGTCATCGGGCGTGGGTTGGGCGGGCAGTCGTTTAAGTATTCTCAATCCTGACGATATGGCGACCCACATCCGGTGGTAATAAGCACGTTCGTGGGTAACCCGAGCGGGCAGCCGCCGGCCGATCACCGTGATCCGCGACGGGGTCGCGTCTCCGTCGCAAGAACCGCGATGTCCGCCGAGAACGGTACCTCTTTGAACTCCCCACCCGACCGCTCGAGTATGACCACGCTCGGACTGGTGGTCGCGGAGTTCAACCGAGAGATCACCGAGCAGATGGAAGCCGTCGCCCGCGAGGCCGCCGACGACGCCGGCGCCGAGGTGTACGAGACGGTTCGCGTTCCTGGGGTCTACGACGCCCCGCTCGCGGCCGACCGGCTCGCCCGCCTCGAGGCCGTCGACGCCGTCGCCGTGATCGGCACGGTCATCACCGGCGACACCGACCACGACCAGGTGATCACCGACGCGGCCGCACAGCGGCTCTCCGACGTCAGTCTCGAGCGTGACACCCCCGTGACGCTCGGCGTCACCGGGCCCGGGATGTCCGCAGCGGAGGCCCGCGAACGCGTCGAGAACGCGGCCAAAGCCGTCGACGGCGCGCTCGACCTCGTCGCCGAGCTACCCGACCCAGATCAACGATGACGATGGAATTCACCGACCGTCTGACCCGAGTCGAACCGTCCGCAACGCTCGCCATCTCCGCGCTCGCGACCGAACTCGAGAACGACGGCGCCGACGTCGTCGACCTCTCGGTCGGCGAGCCCGACTTCCCCACGCCCGAGAACGTCGTCGAGGCCGGTAAGGACGCGATGGACGCCGGCCACACCGGCTACACCACCTCGGCGGGGATCCTCGAGCTGCGCGAGGCCATCTCCGAGAAGCTCGACGACGACGGCCTCGAGCACGGCACCGACGAGATCATCGTCACCCCCGGCGCGAAGCAGGCCCTCTACGAGATCGTCCAGGCCCTCGTCCAGGACGGCGACGAAGTCGTGCTCCTGGATCCCGCCTGGGTCTCCTACGAGGCGATGGTCAAGATGGCCGGCGGCTCGCTGTCGCGGGTCGACCTCTCCGAGACCGAGTTCCAGCTCGAGCCCGCCCTCGAGGATCTCGAGGCCGCGGTGTCGGACGACACCGAGTTGCTGATCGTCAACTCGCCGTCGAACCCCACGGGCGCCGTCTACTCCGACGAAGCGCTCGAGGGCGTGCGCGACCTCGCCGTCGAGCACGACGTGACCGTAATTTCCGACGAGATCTACAAGGAGATCACCTACGGCGTCGAGCCCACGAGTCTGGGAACGCTCGAGGGGATGGCCGACCGCACCGTCACGGTCAACGGCTTCTCGAAGGCGTACTCGATGACCGGCTGGCGGCTGGGCTACTTCGCCGGCCCCGAGGAGCTGATCGACCAGGCCGGCAAGCTCCACAGCCACTCCGTCTCGTCGGCCGTGAACTTCGTCCAGCACGCCGGGATCGAAGCGCTCGAGAACACCGACGAGGCCGTCGACGAGATGGTCGCCGCCTTCGCCGAGCGCCGTGACCTGGTCGTCGACCTGCTCGAGGGCCACGACGTCGACGTCGCGGTGCCCGACGGCGCGTTCTACATGATGCTCCCCGTCGCGGAGGACGACCAGCAGTGGTGCGAGGGCGCGCTCGAGGACGCCCACGTCGCCACCGTTCCCGGCAGCGCGTTCGGCACGCCGGGGTACGCCCGCATCTCCTACGCCGCGAGCGAGGAGCGCCTGCAGGAGGGTGTCGAGCGACTGGCCGACGAAGGCTACCTGTAACGCCGTCATCGATCCCGATTTTCGCGGATCCCAGTCGATTTTATCTGTTGACCTAGCTTTACGTACGGTAGCGAGGTCAACGACGGTATGGACTGTCCCACGTGTGGCAAGTCCCTCCAGTCGGAGCGGGGAATGCGACAGCACCACACGAAGGTGCACGGAGAGCCGCTACCGAACCGAACCTGCAGCGGCTGTGAAACGGAGTTCTACGACCCGAAGGCTCGCCGGGAGTTCTGTGACGACTGTAACCCGAACGCGGGGGAGCACAACGGAAACTGGAAGGATGCGGTCGAGACCACATCGTGTGCATCCTGCGAAGCGACGTTCTCGTACTACCCCTCCAACAAGCAGGGCCGGTACTGTCCGGACTGCGTCGATGCCGCCGATGGGTTGCTTCCGGAGAACCCGTCGGAGAAGGGCGAACGAGTTGAGACAGCGTGCCTGTCGTGCGGAGCGGATCTCGAGGTACGTCCCGCAGTCTCGAACGGCGAAAGCGAGGCGTCTTCTGTACGCTCGAGTGCTACGGGGAGTGGCTTTCCGAGAACGTCGTCGGCCCGAAGCACCACCAGTGGGAGGGAGGACCGATCGAATACGGAGGAGGATGGTGGCGCGTACGGCGACAGGCGCTCGAACGGGACGAGTACGAGTGCCAGCACTGCGGTGCGAACGCCGAGGAACTCGACCGCAACCCGGACGTACACCACATTCGCCCGGTCCGGTCGTTCAAGAACGGCGAGAACGCACACACCCTGGACAACGTCGTCACGCTGTGTCGGAGCTGTCACCGGCGCGCGGAAGCGGGCGCGATATCGCCAACGCCTCACCGTGAAAAGTAACACTATTGTGCGACGGGGCTCTATTCGGCGAGTGAAGTCCCGTGATGGTAAGCGATTCCGAAGGAATCGCGAGGTACGCGGGAACTTCGAACGAAGTGAGAAGTCCCGTGGTGTAGTGGCCAATCATATGGGCCTTTGGACGTGTTCGGTTCAGTCCGTCACGGGAGACAGCCCATGACGGCGGTTCGAATCCGCCCGGGACTACTTTTCAATAATAATAGGGTGAAAAGAAGTAGCTATACTGATTCGGATCGGGGAGCGACGCGAAGCGAGGGCTATCGCCTTACATCGGGCAGCCGAACTGGCGAACCCGAGACGCCGCGATCGGTAGCACACGAAGGGCTGCAGTATTTTCTGCTGGCGGGCGAGAATATCGCCCATGTCCGGGACCCACGAGTGCCCGATCTGCAGAGACACGTTCGACTCGAGCGACGACCTCGAGGAACACTCCCTGCAGGAACACCGCACGGAGCTCGATTGATCAACCATCGGCGGGAACGTTCTCCAGTACCGATCCGAGTTCTCCCCTCGAGCGGCGGTCCGGCCGTCGCTCCCAGTCGACGGGAACCCGAGACAGGCTTAGGAACGTTCGTTCCGTAGGTGACGACATGACTCCCCCGCCCGACCAGCGACCGCGGTTCCCGCGTCTGCCGACGACGGCCGAGGACGACGAGGGCCGAACGGTAACGGTCGAGTCCTACGATGGCGGCGTCGAGCCGCTCGTCGAGATGTACGGCCACTTCGACGCGGAGTCCCGATCGCAGGGGCTGCCGCCCCGCACGGACTCTCGAACCCGCGAGTGGCTCGAGGACCTGCTCGAGAAGGGACAGAACACCGTCGCGCGCCACGGCGAGGACGTGGTCGGCCACGCGGTGTTGGTGCCCTCCGGCGAGCTGTACGAACTGGCGATCTTCGTCCGTCCGGAGTACCAGGCCGCGGGGATCGGGACGCAGCTCATCCGCGGGCTGCTCGGGGAGGGTCAGGAACGTGGCGTCGAGCACGTCTGGCTCACCGTCTCGCGGAGCAACCGGATCGCGATGAACCTCTACCGGTCGGCCGGCTTCGAGACGACGGCCAGCGGGCGAGGCGAACACGAGATGGAACTGTACCTCTGAGAAGGCGCGGATTCGAACGACCGTCGGGCACTCGACGAGAGCGGCGCGAACGCCGTTCCGGCACCGATCGTCCGAGGTCGTCAGTCCGAGAGCGCGCCCGACTCCCGCGCCGGGGCGTCGATCGAAACGCCGTCGGGATCCGAAACGGAGATGGTTATCTCCTCGAAGCGCCGGCAGTACTCGCTCGCGTGTTTGCCACCCATCTGGATGCGGATTCGCTCCTCGAGCAGGTCGGCGTCGGTCAGCACCTCGAGCTTGCGGTACACCGTCGAGGAGGGAATCTCGCAGCGCGACGCGAGCTCGGTAGCCGTCAGCGCCTCGTCGGCCGTCGCCTCGAGGATCGTTCGGCAGTCGGCGTCCTCGAGGGCCGCGAGGACGGCGCCGGCGTCGGCGTCGGTCTCGGTCGAAAGCGGGGCGGCGGAATCGGTGGTGGGACTCGTCGCGGACATCGTCGTTCTGTTCCCTCCTTTTGGCGGGATCCGTACCAAACGGGGTCCCGAATATACGGGGTCATTTATGTGGGGGTAGTTATCTAGGGAGGGAGCGCTCGCGAGAGATCAGCGACACCGAACCGACGCGAGGCGAACGAAGAGCCGGCTGCGAGGCGAACGGAGCGTCGGCTGCGAGGCGATCGGATCAGTAGGGGCCGTCCCGATCGCCCATCGGCATCTCCGGGGTCGATCTCGAGGACGTCGGGCCGCAGGTCCCACAGCGGAAGTCGCCCTCCCCGTCGTTGAGCCCCTCGAGGGGCGAGGGGGGCGTCTCATCGAACGTCTTCGGTTCGGCGCCGAACCGATCGGTGTCGTCGTCGACGAGGGTGTCGACCAGCGCCCCGAGCGCCCGGTAGAACTCGACGTCGACCTCCTCGGCGAGCGTCTCGCGGAAGCGGCTGATCCAGCGACCGAGGTGGTCCTCGAGGAAGTCACCCTGCGCGTCGGTCACGACCGCGACGCCGGTCTCGTCACCCTCGTTCTCGAGGTAGGCCGTCTGCAGGCCCAGATGCGAGAGGAATTCGAGCTCGATGCAAAGGTGGTCGGCGCGCTCGCGGTTCCCCTCCGCGATCGACAGCCCGAACGCCCTGTAGAAGCCGGCGATGTCCGCCAGCGTGTCGCCGCTGGTGACGAGGGTGCCGGGACTGTACTCGATCTGGTACTGTCGGATGTCGCCGCCGGTCTCGAACCCGAACAGCGAGCTCCAGTCCGAGTAGAGTTCGTCGACGCCGGCGGAGTCGGTCGGGGACGCCTCGACGACCGCCCTCGCGTGTTCCTTGAGGTCGTCGTTCTCGAGTGCGGCGGCGGACTCGAGCAGCTGGTCGGCGAAGGTTCCCGAGACCAGCGCCTCCTCGAGTTCCTCGTCGGGGCGATCGAACGCCAGCGAGGCGAGCTTGTACAGTCGCGCGCGATGGACGTGATCGAGCGCGGTCGTGGATTCGGTGTTGGATGCGGTCATCGTTATGCGATGTCGAGCCGGTAGGCGTCGTTGTCCTCGTCGAAGCGGTCGCGTTCGTACTGCGGTTCCTCCATCGGGACGCGGGCGACGGTCGAACCGTCCCCGTCGTAGCCGATCGCCTCCTCGTCGGTGACCTCGAACTCCTCGACGCGCCACTCGGTCGACCCCATCAGGTGGATGAGCCCGCGGAGCTTGCGGTACTCCTCGTCGCCGCGGCGGGCGGCCTGGTAGGTCTCCTTGGCCTCCGTGACGCGGGGGCCGAACATCTGGACGAGGTAGTCGTCGGGGACGTTGATCGGCGGGATGTAGTAGACGTTGGGCTCGAGGCCGAGCTGGGGGTACAGCGGCAGCGCGACCTCGGCGTCGTGGACCAGGTAGTCGATCGGGTTCGAGGAGTCGGCCTCCTCCGGCGGGTTGATCCAGCCGTGCTGGCGGATCTTGCCGAGGCAGTTCTCGAAGCACTGCGGGACTAGCCCCTGCTCGACCTTCGGGTAGCAGCCGACGCACTTCTGGGAGTTACCCTTCTCGGGGTTGAAGATGGACTTCCCGTACGGACAGGCCCGAACGCACTCCTGGAACGCCTGACAGCTCTCCTCGTCGATCAGGACGATCCCGTCCTCCTGGCGCTTGTAGACGGCCTGAACCGGACACCCACCGGCACACCCCGCGAACGAGCAGTGGTTACACAGCCGCGGGAGGTAGAAGAACCACGTGGGGTGTTCCTCCCCTTCGGGGATGTGGGTGTCCGACTCGATCGCCTCTCCGGTCGGCTCGTCCTCGCCGATGTTGGGGTGGGCCCAGTCCTCGTCGTCGGGGCGGTAGCCCTCGATGCCCTGGCCGTGGATGTTCTCGGGGTCGTCGTCGGGGGCCATCTCATCCCAGTCGACGTCGTTGGCCTCGAAGATGGTGTCGCCCTCGTATACGTACTCGCCGTCCTCCTCGGTCCACTCCTGGACACCGAGGCGGTCGAGGATCTCCTTGTCCCACTCGAGGGGGTGGGAGCCGTAGGGTTTGGTCTCGACGTTGTTCCAGAACATGTGCTCCTGGCCCTCGCCATGGGTCCAGGTCGTCTTACACGACAGCGTACACGTCTGGCACGCGATACACTTGTTGAGGTCGAACACCGCGCCCCACTGCTTCTCCGGTCGGGACTCGGCGTAGGGGTACTCCATCTCGCGTCCGATCTGCCAGTTGTAAACTTCAGCCATTGGTACTCACCTTGTGTTAGTCGTCGGAAGTCGTCACGTAGTTGCCGCTCAGGTACTCCTCCATCGTCTCGTCCTCGTTGGTCGGTCTGATGCCGCGGTCGACGGGCTCCCAGTCGCCCTCGCCCTCGAGGCCGCCGTCTTCGGCCTTCTCGATCCTGACGAACGACTCCTTGGGTGCCCCGTTGGCGGCGTGGACGTCGGGCTCGAAGCCGACGTCCATGTTCTGTCCGAGCATGTCCTTGCGGGGCATCGAGTCGGTCATCCAGGTGCGGCGCAGCCAGGTCGTCGTCATCGACTGGTGGCCGCCGCTGCGGTACATCGACGCGTAGTTCGTGTCCTCGGCTTTGGCCTTCCCGTCGTCGCGCTCCTGCTGGGCCGCGTAGGTCTTGTGGGAGGTCTGGGAGACGTTCATCCAGCTGCGGGTCACCCCCTGCGGGAGGCTGGGCTGGTACCGGATCCGCATCAGCGCCCGGGTGTAGTCGTCGTCCTCGTCGTCGGGGTCGTACTCCGGGTACGGTCGGTCGGACGGGTCGGCGTCGACCCAGACGTAGTCGCCGTCCTGCAGTTCCTCCTCGCGGGCGTCGGCGGGGTTCATCTCGACGTACCCCTCGCCGATGTAGGGCTTGCGCTGGTCGAAGGATCCCCGGAGACCCGCGTGGCGGCTCATGTTGCCGTAGTTACTCCACCAGACCGCGATGTTCGGCAGGTCGCTGCCGAAGGTGTGGGTCCCGTGGCGGTACTTCGGCGTCATGTAGACGTAGTTGTAGCCGTCCTCGAGGTCGGTCAACGGGTGGGTCGTGTCGACCAGTTCCGACGGCGACCGAACCACGTTGCGGACCTGTCGGTCGCTGGTGTCGCGGGCCTTCGCCTCGCTGTCCCAGCCCCGGTCCTCCGGCGTCTGTGGCGCGACGACCGGGCTGTCGCTGTCGTCGACGATGGCGTTTGGCTCGTACGGCGTCGCGTCCATCGGCTCCCGGTGTAGCGGGATGTGCTCGCCGGCCTCGGCGAACTCCTCCTCCTCGCGGAAGAACTCGAGCCGACCCGTCTTCGTGTACCAGGGCTGGGAGTCCTGGGTCTGCTCGTTGCCGACGTGTTTGGGGTAGGTCCGGGTCATGATGATCGCCGGCGTCCCTTCGCGGGCGTCCTCGAGCAGGTTCTCGACGTCGTAGCCCTTGACCGCGTTCGAGTGGTCGAGGATGCGCTGGAGGTAGGGCTTGGCCCGGTACTCGTCCTCGTCGACGAACGCCCAGTAGTCCGCGAAACGGTCGTCGCCGGTGAGCTCCGCGAGCTGCTCGGCGACGCCCTTGTAGTGTTGGGCGTCGTTGAGCGTGTTGTAGATCCGATCCAGCTCCGTCTCGGGCATCGTCGTAATGAAGGGGTTCGTGACCGAGGCCGTGATGTCGTGGACGTGGTGTTCGGCCCACGAGTCCGCCGGGAAGACGATATCGGAGTACTCGCAGGTCATCGACCACCACCACTCGTTGGTGAAAAACGCCTCGATCTTCCCGTTGCGCAGCATCTGCTCGATGATCTTGTAGGTCCCCTTCGCGTTGCCGAGGATGGAGTTCGACCCCGACACCCAGATCGACTTCGTGGGCGTGTGCATGTGGGTGTCGCCCTGGAAGTACTCGCCGTCGACCTTCAGCGGCTTGTCGAGGTTCGTATAGAAGTGCGCCGAGTGGGCGTCCCAGCGCTTGTCGGTCCGGGCCGGCTGGTCGGGGTCGAGCTCGACGTCGAACGGGTCCTCGTGGGCGTACTGGCCGACGCCGTTGAAGTAGGCCATCCGGTAGTTCCCGGAGTAGGAGCCGACGTTCCCGGTCCGGTAGCCGACGTTGCGCGTCAGCGACGCCAGCAGGAACGCGGCGCGCCCGTGCTGGTCGGCGTTCGCGTAGTGGTTCGGGCCCATCCCGGTCAGCAGCATCGTGCTCTCTTTGTTGTCGGCGAAGTCGGTAGCCAGGTTCTCGACGGCCTCCGGAGCGGTGCCCGTGACCTCGGCGGTCGACTCGAGGTCCCAGGTCTCGACGAGGTACTCCTTGATGAGGTCGAAGACCGTCCGCACCGCGACGGTCTCGCCGTCGGCGAGCTCGACCTCGAACTCGCCCTCGATGGTCGCGGACACGTCGAAGTCGTCGCCGATGTCGTCGCGCGTGACCGCTTCGAAGGCGTCGCCAGCCGCGTCGTGGACGACGAAGTCGCCCCACTCGCGGCGCAGTTCCTCGGTGATGACCTGGTCGTCGATGTCGGTCACGTCGACGCCGGGGCGGTCGCCCTCGTCGCCGACGGCGTCGGTCTTCTCGAGGTCGGCAGGCTCGTAGTCCGGGAAGACGTCGCTGGCCCGCAGGAGTTCGTTGTCGTCCATCCGGACCAGCAGCGGGAGGTCCGTGTGTTTCCGGACGTACTCCTCGTCGTACAGCTCCTGTTCGATGATGACCCGCGCGGCGCCGAGGAACAGCGCCGAGTCGGTCGCGGGCCGAACCGTGATCAGCTCGTCGCACTTCGAGGCTGTGGCGTTGTAGTCGGTGAAGATACCGGTGAGCTTCGACCCCTTGAGCTTGGCCTCGGTCAGCCAGTGGCAGTCGGCCATCTTCGAGGTCAGGTAGTTGACGCCGTCGAGGACGATGTGGTCGGCGTACTCGATGCTCGCGAGGTCGAAGTCGACCGTCTGCTGGCCGGTGACCATCGTGTGGCCCGGCGGCAGGTCGGTGTGGAACGAGTAGTTGTCAAGCCCCATCGCGCCCAGGGCCTCGTCCTCGGAGACGTCCCGGACGTAGTTGTCCAAAAGCGCCATCGAGTTGGCGTTGCGGTACTGACCGAACAGCTTGATGACGCCCAGAAGCGGCATCCCGCCGCGGAACTTCATCGTCCGGACGCCAGCGCCCTGGGTCTCCTCGACCACGCGCTCGTCGTAGTCCTGCTCGAGCAGCCGCTGCATCCCGCTGTCGCCGCTGTACTGGTCGGCGATCTCGAGGAACGCACGGGCGGCGTACTCGTGGGCTTCCTCCTGGGAGACCTCGACGAAGTCGTCCTCGCCGCGTTGAGCGTACTCTTCGGGCATTGAACCGTCGTCGTCCCGCGGGAAGCCGTCGTCGACCCACTGCATGAACCCCTCGCGAACCATCGGCGCGTGGACGCGACGCTCGCCGTAGAAGCGTTCAACCATCGCCAGCCCCTTGTTACAGACGCGGGGGTCCCAGCGCTGGCTCGCCTGGTTGCCCTCGAGGTCGGTCGCCTCGCCGTAGTTCATCGACGGGCCGAGACGGGTGATCTGGCCGTTCTTGATCGAGGCCTCGAGGTAGCAGTTGTGGGTGTCGTTGGGCGTACACGTGAGCATGTAGGAGTCGTCGGGCTCCCACACGTTCCGGTAGTGTTCCTCCCAGTCCCGGTTCGGGTACTCCTCGAGGGGGTTCATCGGCCCCTCGTCCGTCGTTTCGTCCGCGTCGTCCGAGAGCCGCCGGTAGCCCAGCAGGCCGAGCCCGGACGCGCCGGCGACCCCGGCCGCCGCGGCGCCGAGCTCGCGGCGGGTCATCTCGAGGCCGGCGTCGTCCTCAGCCATGGTACCACCCGGCCAGCGCCGCTCGGAGCGAGCCGGCGGACGGTGCGATCGTCTTCCAACGCGGCTGCCGCCCCGCGAGTTCCGAGTGTTGATGCTCCATACACGATACCGTTGGGCAGCGACTCCTTAACCGGACGCGGCCGTTCCCAGCGAACGGGGACGAACGACTCCGAAACCTCGGTATAGCGGGTGGTTTATAAGAGGGTGAGGGGACGAGACACCGATCGAAACCGGTCGAAAAACGACTCCGAGCGGTCGACGGTCCGCCGACGGGGGTCGACGACGGGAGATCTGGCTGGGGACGACGGCGGGAGTCAGCGACGGCGATCAGGCCGGGGACGCCGAGCGCGCGAGGGATTCGGTCTCGAGCTCGAGGAGCCAGCCTTCCTGTCCGAGGTCCGTAACGTCCGAACGCTCGAGTTGATTCCCGTCGGCGGCCAGTGCCGATTCGGTCGAGTCGATCAGTTCCTCGGGGTCGTGCCGACAGAGCAGGGAGACGTCGCCGTCGGCGGCCGCCAGCTCCGTGACCGCCTGGCGCCTGCAGGTTGCGGGCGGGAGTCCCCGCAGGTCGACCGCGGCCTCGGGCGCGCGACTCCCGCCGCGGCCGGCGACGAACGAGGCGACGGTCTCGCCGAGGTCCGCGATCGCCCGTTCGCCGGAGGAGCCGCCCTCGGCGAACGAACACGCCGTCGGCGTCCGGAGCGCGGGGTCGAAGGGGACGGGGTCGATCGACGCGGTCGCGTCCTCGGTGATCGCGTCCTCGAGCTCGCGCCCGTCGCCGTCGTAGGGCGACGGCTCCGTTCCCATCGCGGTCATGTTCGGGACGACGCCGATCGTCTCGACGTCGTTGGCGGTAAACAGCGCGCCGGTTCTCTCGGTCGCCCGAACGCCGGCGTCGGTCGGCGTGCTGACGAGCAGGGCGCCGTCCAGCGGCGCCTGCTGGACGATCGTGTAGACGGCGTCGCCGATCCCCGGCGGGAGGTCGACCAGAAGGACGTCCCTGTCGTCCCAGGTCGCGTCCCCGAGGAGGTCCTTGAGAACGTCGTGGACCATCGCGCCGCGCCAGGCGACGGGGCCGTCCTCGGCGATCAGATCGAGGCTGACGACCTCGATCCCGTCGGCGTCGACCGGCTGCGGTCGCCCCGAGGGCGTGTTCTGGACCGGGCCCTCCGCGTTCAGCAGGTCGGGGATGTCGGGTGCGTAGACGTTGGCGTCGAAGACCGCCACGTCGAGTCCGGACGCGTCGAGCGCCCGCGCGAGCGCGGCGGTGATCGTCGTCTTGCCGACCCCGCCTTTCGCGCTCCCGATCGCGATCAGGGAGTCGACTCCCGTTACAGGAAGGCCGCTCTCGGGGGCCTCGGCGTCGGCCGCCTCGATCCGGACGTGATCGATTCCCTCGGTAGCGAGGCCCGCTCCCCGGAGCTGGTCCGAGAGCCGCTCGCTCAGCCGTCGATTGAGGCGATCGAAAACGACCGTGAACGTGACGACCCCGTCCTCGACGGAGACGTCCTCGAGCAACTGTTCGCCGACCGGATCGCCGTCGGCTACCCGTACCTCCCGGGTTCTGTCGACGACTGCGCGTTTGATCTCGTCGTCCGACCGCGGTGTCTCCTCTGTCATGAGCGTGTGTTCGGTGTGGACAGTATTTCACCCGGCGTCTCTTCCCACGGGCTGGGAAGACAACGGACGGGTTCGGTCCCGTCACCCGTCCAGGCGGTAGACGTCCCGTCACGGCCCCCGGTCCCCTCGTTCAGAGTGTAACGGCTCGAGCGAGATCCCGGGAGGGTACGGCGGTTCACTCTGAATTGGGTGTGTACCCACCCCCACCCCTGATTCAGAGTGAAAGGGGCTGCGAAGGTGTCCCCCTCCCCGGGGGGCGATGATACGGGTCCGGTCCGCTCGAGAGCCGGCTTCTCGGCCGGAACGGCCACGCTCGAGCCGTCCCGAGGGGATACTGGCCGATCGGCCAATCGATTCGGAAGGATCGAAGAGACGCCACTCTCCGAATTTTGTTCAGGATAGGTGATGTATAGAGGGAGATATGGATTGGTAGGTATCTAGATAGATATAGATACTAACTAGATCTATACTAGATGTTATCTGAGCTGCTGCAATAATAACCCACACCAAAAAATATAATACTAACTAGTAGGCTTCGTTCGGGGCGAGTAGTAGTACTAGGTACTAGAAATTAGTACTAGAGACTAGATTCAGTGTAGCAGATAGTAGTAGTACTGTTAGGCACTCCCGTGATGGTTGCTGTCTCGTCCCTTCGTTCGCCGACCCGTTCGACCCCACCCCTCCCCACCCCCACTCTCTCGAGCCGTTTCACTCTGAACGAGGGGTGGGGGAGGGGTGAGGAAGGCCGAATCGGGATGCAGGAAAACGCGAACGAGTCCGGCCGCAGTTCAGTCTGCACGCGGCCTCCGCCCCTCACTTATCGGTCCTCCGGAAATACGTCGGTTCAACGCCGCTCGAGGGACGTTATCAGTCTGATCCACCTTCCATAGTTTTATTAGACGACTCTCCAAGGACAGCAACATGACCGAACAGGCCGGTGGGGATCCCCTCTTTCAGTCGCAGGATCCGATCTTCGATCGGAAGGAACTCCTGCACGTCGGCCACGTTCCCGACGAGGACCGGATCGTCGGTCGCGACGACGAGATCCAGTCGGTTGCCTCCGAAATCGGGGCGATCACCCGGGGCGACCCGCCGAACAACGTGATGATCTACGGCAAGACGGGGACCGGAAAGAGTCTCATCTCCCGCCACGTCGCGACGCGGGCCCGGGACGCCGCCGAGGAAAACGAGATCGACTGCGGCGTCCTCTACGTCGACTGCTCGGAGGCCAACACCGAGACACGAGCGACTCGCCAGCTGGCGCTCAGTCTCGCCGACCAGACCAGCTACGACGATCACATCCCCGTCCGCGGGGTCGGAACCATGGAGTACTACCAGCACATCTGGTCGGTGCTCGAGCGGTTTTTCGACTCGGTGATCGTGATCCTCGACGAGATCGACAAGCTCGACAACAGCAACATCCTGATGCAGCTCTCGCGGGCCCGCGAGGCCCGCAAGACCGACGCCTACATCGGCGTTATCGGCATCTCGAACAAGGTCCAGTACCGCGAGACCTTAGACGAGCGCATCGACAGCAGCTTCGGTCACCGCGAGCTGTTCTTTCACCCCTACGATGCGGCCCAGCTCCGGGAGATCATGCGGAACCGGCAAGACGCCTTCCAGCCCGACGTGCTCGAGGACGGAACGATCGAGCTCTGTGCGGCGCTGGCGGCGAAGAAACACGGCGACGCGCGCAAGGCGATCGAGATCCTCAAGGAAGCCGGCGAGCTCGCCCGGCGGACCGCCTCGGAGGCAGTCTCCGAGCGACACATCAAACAGGCCCAGGAGGTCGCCGAGATCAACCGGATCGAGGAGCTCACCAGCGGGGCGACCGCGCACGCGAAACTGGCGCTGTACGCGCTGGCGAGCTGTATCGTTACGGGCGATCGCGAGACCTACAAGACCCGCGAGATCTACGAGCGCTACGCCGACATCTGTGAACTGGTCGCGACCGATCCGATCACCGAGAACGGGCTCTACCGTCAGCTCAAGGAACAGGCGTTCCTGGGCGTCATCGAGTCCGAGAAGACCGGTGGCGGCCGCTCCCAGGGGAGTTACCTCCTCCACCGGCTCGTGACCGATCCGAAACACATCGTCAAGGCCGTCCGCCGGGACGACTCCCTCGGGGAGTTGCCGCCCTACGACACGCTCGCCGACAGCGGGGAGTCGGCTCGCGGTCGGGTCGACCTCTCGACGTTTTCCTGACATCCCTCCACGACTTCAGTCGTAGTTCTCCTCGAACCACTCTCCCCCTTCGCTCGAGAGGGGGGGGGGAGGGGGACGTCGCTCGCGGCCGTTTCACTCTGAACGAGGGGTGTGGGTCCGGGACACGCCCGGCGGCGAATCGGTCGGGAGTTCCGTCGTTCGTCGGCGGTTCGTCGCCGCTTTCGGTCCAACGCCGCCGATCTCGGTCAGACGCCGCCTTGCGACTCGACGATCGCGACCGACCGCTCCAGCACGGCTATTGCGGCCGACCGCCCCGCTACGGCCACAGACCGCGGGCGTCGTGGGCCTCCGAAATCCGCGAGAGTGCGACCAGGTAGGTCGCGTCGCGCCAGGTAACGTCTCGAGCGTCGTACTCTCCGCGGACGGACTCCCAGGCCCGAAGCATCTCCGACTCGAGTTCCTTGTGGACCCGTTCTAAGCTCCAGGCGCGGCGGTTGATGTCCTGAAGCCACTCGAAGTACGAGACGGTGACGCCGCCGGCGTTGGCGAGGATGTCGGGGATCACGGCGACGCCCTGATCCTCGAAGACCTGGTCGGCAGCCGAGGTCGTCGGGCCGTTCGCGCCCTCGACGACCATGTCCGCCTGGACGTTCCTGGCGTTCTCGGCGGTCAACACGTTACCGACCGCGGCCGGGATCAGCACGTCGACGTCGAGCTCGAGCAGTTCGGGGTTCGTGAGTTTCTCGGGAGCGTCGTAGGTCGAAACCATCCCCGGCGTCTCGTCGTGGTCCTCGACGTCGTTCGTGTCGAACCCGTCGGGGTCGTAGATCGCGCCGTCGACGTCCGAGACCGCGACGATCGTCGCGCCGCGCTCGTCGAGGTAGCGGGCCGCGTTGGCACCGACGCTCCCGAATCCCTGGACCGCGACCGTCGTGTCCTCGAGGTCCCGGTCGTAGTAGTCGAGCGCCTCCCGCGTGACGATCCCGACGCTGCGTCCGGGGGCCTTCTCGCGCCCCTTCGAACCGCCGATGACGGGCGGTTTCCCGGTGACGACGCCGGGGGTCGTCTCGCCGACCTGCATCGAGTACGAGTCCATGAACCACGCCATCGTCTGGGGATCGGTTCCCATGTCGGGGGCGGGGATGTCCTTCATCGGTCCGATGACGGGTCGGAGCTCCTCGGCGAACCGACGGGTGAGCCGCTCCTTCTCGTCCGGGCTCAACTCCTTGGGATCGACGACGACGCCGCCTTTCGCGCCGCCGAAGGGGAGATCCATCACGGCGCACTTCCAGGTCATCCACATCGAGAGCCCGACGCACTCGTCCTCGGTGACGCCGGGGTGGTAGCGCAGCCCACCCTTGTACGGGCCGCGAACGCTGTCGTGGTGAGCCCGGTAGCCCGTGAACATCTCGGTGGTGCCGTCGTCGCGCTCGAGCGGGATCGTCACCCGGTAGACGTCGGTCGGGTAGCGGAGTCGCTCGACGACGCCGTCGTCGACGTCGAGGTGGGCGGCCGCGCGCTCGAGCTGACGGCGTGCGGTTTCGACGGCGCTCTCCGGTTCGGGTTCAGCTGTGGGTTCGGCTGTGGTCATTGTGAGGGGGCGCTGTACCGGCCGACGTCGCCGTCGCCGACTCGGCCCGGCACAGGTCTAGATCCGACCCATCGTCGCGCCGAAGGATAGTCCTTGTTACTTCGGACGAGTTCGAACAATACTTGCGACCCGCACGCGGCCTCGATCGGTCGCCCGCCCGCGCCGACTCGCCCCCGAAACGGCGCGAGACGGCGGGACGTCGAGAGACCTCGAGAGCAGGAGACGCGTCAAGGCCGCGACGCGGCGGGTCAGGTTCCGGAGACGCCTCGAGGCTGCGACGCGGCGCCTCGGGATCCGGAGACGCCCCGAAATCTCGACGCGTTTTTGTGCGCTCTCGTGGAGGTCGAACGCGTGACGGGACTGTACTACGAGGAGTTCGAGGTCGGCGAGACGATCGAACACGAGCGCCGACGGACGATCTCCGAGAGCGACAACCAGCGCTTCTGCGATATGACGATGAACCAACAGCCCCTGCACCTCGACGCCGAGTTCGCGGCCGACACGCAGTTCGGCGATCGGCTGGTCAACGGCCTCTACACGATGTCGCTGGCGGTCGGGATCTCGATCCCGGAGACGACCGACGGGACGATCGTCGCGAACCTCTCCTACGCCGACGTCGAACACCCCCAACCGGTGTTCCACGGCGACACGATCCGGGTGCAGTCGACGGTGACCGACAAGCGCGAGACCAGCGACGGCGATCGCGGGGTCGTCACGATGCGCGTCGAGGCGTTCAACCAGGACGACGACCTCGTCTGCGAGTTCGACCGCACCGTCCTCTCGCTGAAACGCGAGCGCGCGGAGGCGGAGTGACGATGGCTGCCTCCGGTGACGCCGCCTTCGAGCGCGACCTCGAGTGGCTCTCGCTGGAGGACGACGAGTCGATCGTCTGGGTCGGCGGGCCCGACCGCCGCACGCTGGTGCCGACGCTGGCGATCGGGATCCCGCTCTCGCTCGTGTTGATCGGGATCCCGATCATCGTCGGCGAGTACCTCCGCGTTCGCAACACGGTCTACGTGATCACCGACGCCGCCGTCTACCGGAAGACCGGGGTGCTCTCGCGGGACGTCAAGCGAATCGACCACGAGAAGGTACAGGACATCTCTTACAGCCAGTCGGCGCTGGGCTCCGCGTTCGGCTACGGCACCGTCGAACTCACGACCGCGGGCGGCGCCGGCGTCGAGATGGCGTTCCGATCGGTCGCCGACCCCCGGACGGTCCAGCAGCGCATCAGCGAACGGGTCGCGAGCCACCGCGAGCCGGAGCCGGGCGAGGGCGACGTCCTCGAGGAGATCCTCGCCGAGCTGCGGGCGATCCGTGCGATCCTCGAGGACTCGAGCGGGCGCGGCGACGCTCCGACGGTCGCGGGCGAACGGCCGACCGATCCGAATTCGAATCCCGCGCGCGAATCGGACCTCGAATCGGAACGGCGGTCCCCCGTTCGCAGGGAACGGCCGCCCGACGATTCCGCGACACCGACTGCGGAGAGCGAGTCCGAGACGAACCCGCTCGAGGACAACCCACGCGAGAACCCGCTCGAGGAGAGGTCCGACGACCGCTCGTCCGACGGCGACCGTTCGCGGCGATGACGACCGACCGCGTTCGATCGGACGCCGAACCCGCTGCCGACCGCGATCCCGACGCGGAGGCCGATCCCGACGCGCCGACGACCCGAGAGCGGGTCGATCCCTGGCTGGCGCTCGAGGACGGGGAGCGGGTCCGGTGGTGCGGTCGCCCGCGGATCCAGACCGTGTACCCGCGGCTGGCGGTCGCCACCTTCGGTATGGCCGCGGTCGCCGCCGGAATCGCCCTCGAGGTGATCCCGCTCGTGGCGCTGCTTTCCCTACCGGTGTTCGCGGCGCTGCCGCTGTGGCGCTACGTCGGGATCGCCAGAACGGCCTACGCGATCACGGACCGTCGGGTGGCGGTCAGGCGGGGCGTCCTCGGCGTCTCGGTGCGCGCGGTCGGCCTCGAGCGCGTCCAGAACACGACCGTTACACAGGGGGCGATCGACAGGGCGATCGGCGCCGGAACGGTCGCGATCGAAACCGCCAGCGGATCGACGATCGCGTTCCGTTCGATCGACGATCCCCTCGCGGTTCGGACCGAACTCGAGCGCGCCGCGGCCGGCGTCGCGTCCCGGAAGGATCCAGAACCGAGAGCGCGGTGGGCGGCGATCCGGGACGCGGTTCGAGGCTGGCGAACGGCCCTCGAAGAGACGGACGAACGGCGTCAATAACGGAAGACGCGACCCCGTCGCGATCCGCGAGATCGGAGCTCAGACGATCCGCGAGATCGTATAGAGGTTGATCCCGACCGCAACCGCCCAGGGGAGCGCGAGCCCTGCGGGGACGATGGCGCGGTACGCGCTCGGGAGGAGGGGACGGCAGGCGAGGCCGACGCCGACGGCGGCCCCCTTCAGTCCGAGCATTCCGATCAATCCGTGGCTGTAGATCACGCTCCTGGCGAGCGGGTTCGACTCGGCCAGTCCGATCCGGAGTCCGACGAACGTCGTGACGACGTCGCCGACCAGCGAGAGGACGACGAGCACCCACAGCGCCCGCTCGAGCGCTCGCGGCGTCGTCCCCTCGGGCAGCCACCCGTCGGCCCGCCTCCTGTCGAAACCCATGAGGCTCCTGACCGGAGTCGAACCGGTCCCGAACCCGCAGGAGCGTGCGTTTCGCTCTCGATCGCGAGCGGTTTTGTTATGGGAGCGATAGCGATCGGATAGGCGGCTGCTAAACGGTTGCCGATCCCGAACGCCGAGTCCCCTCGAGCGACTGTCGGCGAGGGACGCCACGCCGTCGGCGACCGCAGCGGCCGACTACAGGACGGTTCCGTGCTTCTTGTCGGGGAGGTCCTTCTCGAGGCCCTCGTAGAACGCGAAGCGGGCCGACAGCTCCTCGCGGAGCGTGCTCGGCGGGACGATCTCGTCGATGACGACCTCACTGGCCATCCGGTGGACGTCGATGTCCTCGCGGTAGGCCTCGCGCAGCTCTCGCTCGCGGCGTTCGCGCTCCTCGGGATCGTCGATCTCCGAGAGCTTGCGCGCGTAGACGGCGTTGATCGCGGCCTCGGGGCCCATGATGGCGATCTCTCCAGACGGGAGGCCGATGACGCTCTCGGGGTCGTAGGCGGGCCCGCCCATCGCGTAGATCCCGGCGCCGTAGGCCTTGCGGACGACCACCGTTTGCTTGGGCACCGTCGCCGACGAGGTCGCGTAGATCATCTTCTTGCCCTGCTCGAGAATGCCCTCCTTCTCGACCTGCGAGCCGGCCATGAATCCGGGCGTGTCACAGAGGTACAGTAGGGGGATGTCGAAGGCGTCGGACTTCCAGATGAACTCCGCGGCCTTCTCGGCCGCGTCGGGGAAGATCGCGCCGGCGCGGTGGGCCGGCTGGTTCGCGACGATCCCGACGGGACGGCCGTCGATCCGGGCGTAGGCCGTGACGATCTCCTCCCCGTAGTCGGGGCGTAAATCGAAGTAGGAGCCCTCGTCGACGACACGATCGATGACGTCGGTCATATCGTACCCCTTGTTCGGCTCCTGGGGAACGATCGCGTCGATCCCCTCCGGCGACGCGGCGGGCGGCTTCGGCTCCCGTTTCGGCGGTTTCTCGTCGGCGCTGTCGGGGAGGTACGTGATCAGCTGCGCGACGAGTTCGCGGGCGTGTTCCTCGTCGCGGGCGACCAGATCTGCCGAGCCTGACTCGCGGGCGTGGACGGCAGGCCCGCCGAGTTCCTCGAGGTCGATGTCCTCGCCGGTGACCATCCGCACCATCCGCGGGGAGGCGATCGCCATCGCGGACATCCCCTCGACCATGATCGTGAAGTCGGCGAAGACGGGCGTGTAGGCGGCCCCGGCGATACAGGGGCCGTAGAGCACGCAGATCTGGGGCACCCGCCCCGAGAGCATCGAGTGATTGTAGTAGTACTTCCCGATCCCCTCGCGGTTGGCGAAAAAGCCGGTTTGCTGGTCGATCCGTCCGCCCGAGGAGTCCATCAGGTAGAGGACGGGCCGACCGGTCTTCAGCGCGCGCTGTTGCATCCGGAGGAACTTCTCGACGCCCTTGGCGGCCATGCTGCCCCGTTTGACGGTGTAGTCGTTGGCCATGAAGTGGACGTCCCGTCCCTCGAACTCCGCGGCGCCCGTGATGAGCCCGTCCGCGGGCAGTCGGTCGTCGGTCTCCTCGTCGGCGTCGGCCCCGCGGGGGTGCCAGTCGTCGAACGCTGCGAACTTCCCGTCCTCGAACAGTAGGTCGCCGTCCTCGCCGCCGAACCACAGGTCGAGTCGGTCGCGGACGAACAGCTTCTCGCCGTCCTCGAGTTGCTCGCGGTACTTTCGCGGCCCGCCCTCGAGGATGTCCTCGATCTCTTCCCACAGCAGCGCCTCGCGGTCGGTCGGGCTCAGTGACTCGGCGTGGCGGCCGTCGGTCGACCGATCCGCGGTCGGCTCGGACTCCGACGGTTCCGCGTGGGTCGCTGCCGGTTCGTCCCCGTCGCCGACGTACACCTCGACGTCGTTCCCGACGTGCTCGGCCAGCGCGGCCGCGATCGCGGCCGCCTCGTCGTCGTCGGCCGCCGCGGTGATACGAACTTTCATGACAAAAATTGCGACGGGGGGTCCCAAAACCGTTTTCCCTCGCGGGCGCCGGGATCCGAGCGAGGAGGGCGTCGAACGCGAGTCGGTCGCGGGGGTCGCCGTCGTCCCGAAGCCCGACCGCCAGTGAGGCCGAAACCGGCGTCGCACCTGCAGGCAAAACCGGTATGCTCTAATTCGTCCAACCCCGTAGTGAGTGCCGACCCACGGGTGTACGTGAAGATTAGCTATAACCGCCCGAGGGGTACGACGGAGAGTCAGCGCTCGAGAGATCCGTAGCATGTCCGATGCGACCCGACGTTCCGCGGCGCGGCTCGCTTCGATCCGCGACCGGGTGGAGAGCGGAATGGACCGACGCGAGTTCGTTCGAACCCTCGTCACCGGCGGGTACGCGATCGGGATGGCTCGGTTCCTCGGGGTCGAGGACTTCCTCGCGGCCGACGACGGCGAAGTCCCGGTCGTCACCGCGCTCGTCCGACGCGATCCCGCCGATCCGTGGTCCCTCGAGGAGCGCACGGCGTACGTCCCCGCCGACTGGTACGCGGCCGTCGAGAAGGCGATCGAACTCAACGACCGCCTCTCCCGGGCGGCCTTCACCGGCTACCTCGGCAGCGCGGTCGTCCCCGAACCCTACGACGAGGGCAGCGCGGCGGTCTCGGTCGGCGTCTCCGGCGACCTCGACTCGGTCCGGGAGACGATCGGCGAGATCGCAGACGACGTGTCGCTGGATCTCCGCACCGTCCTCGACGTCGACTCGCTCGAGGACGATTCCGACCACTACCGGCCGCGGATGGTCGAGTCGGTCACCGACAGCCGCGTTCCCGCCGGCGTCGCCTGCGAGACGGCCTCGAGCCTCGCGACGCTCGGCCCGGCCGTGTTCGACCCCGAGGACCGACGGCAGTACTTCGTGACCGCGGACCACGCCTTCGACGACGAGCGGGGCGACGCCGCCGCGTCGCTGTCGTTGCCCGTCTCGACCGAGGCGCCCGTCGAACTCGGGTCGGTCAGACGCGCCCACCCGGTCGAGGACATCGCCCTCATCGAACCGGGCGGCAGCCTCTCCCCGTCGACGTGGATCGACGCGCCCGAACCGGTTCGGATTCGCGGCCAGCTCACGCGCTGGGGGCTCGCCGACCTCGTCGCCCGGGGCGAGGACCTCGAGAAGGTCGGCGCGCTGACGGGCCACACGACGGGTCGCGTGCAGGGGTTCGACGCGGTGACCTGTTTCACCGAGGAGTTCTGTCGGCGCGGCCAGATCCGCTGGGGCGGCGAGATGGACCTGACCGACGGCGACAGCGGCTCGGTCAGCTACTACGCCGATCCCGAGGGCGGAGAACGGGACGTTCTCATCGCCGGATTCAACAACGCGCGCACCTGGTGGCCCGGCCAGAACTACGTCTGGGGAGTCGCCGCCTACCAGGTCACCGAGCGCCACGGTTATCACTTCTGAGATGGATTCCGATACCACGCACGAACCAGCGATGTCAGACGACCGCTCCCGACCGCGCCGTGCCCTCGCCAGCCTCGCCGCGGCCGTCGGCGTCGGCACCCGCATCGCCCTCGACGCGCTCGTCGTCGGCATCTGGGTCCTGTTTCTGACGCTGCTGTTTCTCTCGACGAACTGGCCGCGGTGGCTGTTCTACGCGCTCCTGCTCGGCGGGGTCGGACTTTACGTGCAGTTCACCGCCCGGTGGGACGGGTCGACGGCCGAGTCCTGACCCCGCCGACGTGGACGCGTCGCTTCCGCCCCAATGGGCGACGAAAAACGGAGGCGTCCGCTACTCGAGGGCGTCCTCGAGGCGGTCGATCAGCTCGTCGTTGCCGACGTGGACGGGCACCCGGTCGTGGAGGTCGTCGGGTTCGATCTCGAGGATCGATCCGCTCCCGTCCGAGGAGCTGCCGCCGGCCGCTTCGACGAGGTACGCGATCGGGTTCCCCTCGAACTGCAGGCGGAGCTTGCCGCGGGGGGCGTCCTCGAGGGCGGGGTAGGCGAAGATCCCGCCGTAGGTGAGCACCTGGTTGACGTCGCCGATCATCGCGCCGCCGTAGCGGAGCTTGAGCGAGTCGTCGGACTCGACCTCCCGGGCGAAGGCTTCGAACGCCTCGGACCAGTCGGGGACCCGGCCGCCGAAGCCGTAGACGAGCGGATCGTCGGGGAGGGTGATACCGTCGTCGACGAGGCTGCGCTCGTCGCCCGCGAGCTCGTACTTCCGGACGGTTCCGTCCCGGGCACAAGCCATCGTCGTGATCGGTCCGTAGAGGATCCAGCCCGAGGCGACGAGGGCGGTTCCCGGCGCGGGCAGGGGCTCGTCGTAGATGCCGAACACCGTCCCCATCGTGTTGTTCGACTTGAGGTTCGAGGAGCCGTCGAGGGGGTCGACGCCGACCGAGAGCCCGTCCTCGTCGCCGCAGTCAATCGTCTCCTGACGTTCCTCGCTTCCGTACTGGCAAACGCCGTCGATCGACGAGATGCGGTCGGCGAGCAGTTCATCGGCGTAGACGTCGGCCTCGGCCTGGGTCTCTCCGCTGGGATTTTCCGCGTCGGCGTCCTCTCGGCGGCCGACGAGGCCCCGCCTGATCTCGGTCGCCGACTGCGCGATCACCTCGATCACCTCGTCGACGGGGTCGCCGTCCGTCATTCCTCGAGGGCGGCGTCGGCGGTCTCCTCCTCGTAGATGACCTTCTCGAGGGCGTCGAGGAGCCGGGTGGGGTCCTCGCGCTGCCAGACGTTGCGGCCGACGGCCAGCCCCTTCGCGCCGGCGTTGATCGCGGCCTCGACCGTCGAGAGGAACTCGTAGTCCGAGGTCTTCGAGCCGCCGCTCATGACGACCTTCATGTTGCCGGCCGCCCTGCAGGCGTGTTCCATCGCCTCGGGGTCGCCGGGGTACTTGACCTTCGCGATGTCGGCGCCGAGCTCGAGGCCCAGACGGGTCGCATACGAGATGACGTCGGGCTTGGTGTCGTTCTTGAGCCCCTGGCCGCGCGGGTACGACCACATGACGACGGGCAGGTCGTGCTCGCGGGCGGCCTCCTGAACGTCGCGGAACTCCTCGGCCATCTCGACCTCGTGGTTCGAGCCGCCGTAGAGGGTGAAGCCGACGGCGTCGGCGCCGATCTCGGCCGCGTAGTCGACCGAGCAGTTCACCGCGGAGTCGTACTCGCCCATCCAGAGGTTCGAGGTGCCGTTTACCTTCAACAGGAGGTTGACGTCGTCCTCGTAGCTGGGGTAGTAGCCCTCGGCGATCCCCTTCTGGACGGCCATGCAGGTAACGGCGTCGTGGGTCGCCGTCTCGAACACCGTCGACGGATCGAGCTTCTCCGGGACGTCCTCGAAGTCGACCGGGCCGTGCTCGAGGCCGTGGTCCATCGCGAGGATCAGTGACTTGCCGTCGCGAACGATCGGAGCGTCGTCGATCGGAATCATCTGTTAGTCGGTCCACCGCGTCGCTATATATCTCTGGTGGTCTGCGTGATATAAATTACCTACAACCGTAGTAAGACCTGCCCTGATCCGTCCAGCGACCGCATTTTCGGGATCCCGGACCTCTCGGATCCGAGAGCCGTTCGGCGAGCGGGCACCGAACCTACACGGTCGATCGGCACGTTTACGGCGCCGATCGGCGAAGGCGGGCGTATGGTACGCGACCAGATCGATCGGATCGGCGTCGTCGGCGCGGGAACGATGGGCAGCGGGATCGCCCAGGTCGCCGCGACGACCGGTTACGACGTCGTGCTCCGGGACATCGAGCGGGAGTTCGTCGAGAGCGGCTTCGAGACGATCGCGGACAGCCTCGACCGCCTCGAGGGCCGCGACGCCCTCGAGGAGGATCCCGAGCGAATCCGCGAGCGGATCGAGGGCACGACCGATGTCGACGACCTCGCGGACTGCGACCTCGTCGTCGAGGCGGCCCTCGAGGAGATGGACGTCAAACGGGGGATCTTCGCGGATCTCGAGGACGTCTGCGACGAGGACGTCCTGCTGGCGACGAACACGAGCACGCTCTCGATCACGACGATCGCCTCGGAGCTCGACCGTCCGGAGCGTGTGATCGGCCTGCACTTCATGAATCCGGTGCCGATTATGGAGGGCGTCGAGGTCGTCGTCGGCGAGAAGACGACCGCCGATGCGACCGAGCTGGCTCACGACCTCGCCGCGGAACTGGGGAAGACGACCTGGGAGTCCGACGACAAGCCCGGTTTCGTCACGAACCGCATCCTGATGCCCTGGATCAACGAGGGGATCCGGACCTACGACGAGGGCGTCGCGACGAAGGAGGACATCGACGCGGGGATGGAGCTGGGAACGAACGTCCCGATGGGTCCGCTCACCCTGGCCGATCACATCGGCCTCGACATCTGTCTGCACGCCTCCGAGACCCTCCACGAGGAGCTGGGCGATCGGTACAAACCGGCCTACCTGCTCAAGCGCAAGGTCGAGGCCGGCGACCTCGGAAAGAAGACGGGCGAGGGGTTCTACGAGTACGACTAGCCGAGCCGTCGCGAGCCGAACGCGGACGGCAGCTTTTTCGCGATCCGCGAGAACGTACGGCCGATGTCCGGCTACAGCCGTCGACGGCTCCTCGGAGCGGGCGCGTCCGGCGGCGGGACGCTCCTCGCGGGCGGGTACGCCTGGAACCGGTACCGCAGGCGTGATCACCTCCGATTTCGCCCGCTCGAGGCCGTCAACGAGTCGACTGCGGTCGTCACCCTCGAGTTCGTCGTCGACGGCAACGGGATCGAGGCCGAGCGGACGGTCCGACTGGAGCCGGCCGGCGGGGACGCGAGGTCGCGGCTCCCGGGACGGTGGACGGAGACGCCGACGACCTGGACCGTCCGCGCCGAGTACGGGGAGGAGGTGCTCGAGATCGGGGCCAGCGCGATCACCGAGCGCCTCGCGGACGCGAACTGGGGGGCGGACTGCGCGCACGTTACGATCGCCGTGACGGCGATCGGCGAACTCGACGCGCGGATCCGTTCCTGCTAGTGGTGAAGCGGCTTCTCAGACATCTCCCGGCGGAGCTCCCTGAGCTGGGCTCGGGAGACGCCCTCCTCGAACCGCTGGATGACGGCGAACACCTCTGCCCGGGAGATCTTCACGTCGCCCTCGCGGACGACGTCCTCGGGTCGGTTTCGGAGCTCGCGCATCGTCCCGACCGCGAGCAGGTAGGGGATCGCCCACGCCGAGAGCCGGTTGCCGTGGCGTTCCGGAACGACCTCGAGGTAGCGGTGGGCGTCGTCGAGGTACTGCTCGGCGCGACCGGTCACCCGCTGGATGACGTTGGTGACGCCGCGCTGGTTGTCCGCTGCGGTCACGGCCTCGGCGTCGACGTCCTCCTCGGCCAGCCACTCCTCGGGGAGGTAGACGTTGTTCTCCTCGTGGTAGTCGTCCTCGACGTCCTTGGCGATGTTGACCAGCTGTAAGAGCAGCGCGAACGAGCGGGCGTTCTTGCGCATCTCGTCGGCCCGGTCGGGCGAGGCGCTGCGGGCGACCAGGCCCGTGATCAGCGTGCCGACGGTGCCGGCGGCGTACCAGCAGTACTCCTCGAGCTCCTCCAAGGTCTGGAGGCGCAGGCCGCCCTCCTCGGCGTATCGGTCCGTGAACATGGCCATCCCGTCGACGAGTTCGCGGACGGGGTCGCGCATGATCTCGCGGGGCTCCTCCTCGAGGGCCTCGAAGGCTCGCAGGACGCGGGGCGTCTCGGCGACGACCTCCCAGTCGGCGTCGCGGTCCTCGGGGATCCAGGGCTCGACGTCGGCCATGAACGCCTCGACCTCGAGGGGGTCGGCCGGATCGAGCAGGCGATCGTACGCGTTCAGCAGTTCGGTCTGGGTCTCGGGCGGAACGTGACCCGCGTCCTCGATCGTGTCAGCGACTCGACACAGGAGATAACCGAGGCAGATGTGTCTCGCCATCGGCTCGTCGAGGCGATCGATCGTGATCGAGAAGGTCCGCGAGACCCCGTGCACCGCCTCGTAGCACCACTCGAGGTCGGTACCGAGGTTTGTTTCAGGCTGGCCCGTTGTCATCTACTCGATATCCTTTCGTTTTCATCCCGGAAAAGCGCCGCGGTCGCGGCGCGTTGTTCCGTTTGGGACGTCCCGACGAACCGACCGTTCCGGTTCCCAGGACCCGTCGACCCCGGCGTCGAACGGGCCAACGGTTTCCCGTCTCGATCGCCAAGTCGGGACGATGACCGTACTGATCGCGGGATCTCACGGACAGGTCGGCCAGCACGTCACGGAACGCCTCGCCGAGAGCGACCGCGAGGTTCGGGCGATGGTTCGGGACGACTCCCAGGTCGAGGAGATGGAGCGAACGGGCGCCACGGCGGTAGTCGCGGACCTGACCGAGTCGGTCGACCATGCCGTCGAGGGCTGTGACGCCGTCGTCTTCGCGGCCGGTTCGGGCGGCGAGGACGTCTCCGGCGTCGACCGGGACGGCGCGATCCGACTGATCGACGCCGCGGCCGAAGCGGGCGCCGACCGGTTCGTGATGCTCAGCTCGATGGGCGCCGACGACCCCGAGGCCGGCCCCGAACCGCTCCGGGACTACCTGATCGCGAAGGCCGAGGCCGACGAGTACCTCCGAGAGAGTCCCCTCGAGCACACGATCGTTCGCCCGGGGGAGCTGACGAACGAGCCCGGTACCGGCGAGATCCGGGTCGGTTCCTATCTCGAGTTGGGCTCGGGCGATATCCCGCGCGAGGACGTCGCCGCGGTGCTGGTCGCCGCGCTCGAGCGTGACGCCCTGATCGGGGAGACGTTCGAGCTCCTGTCCGGCGAGGTGCCGATCGAGCGCGCCCTCGAGCGGGTCGGCTCGAGCTGACGAGGTGACGCGACCGCGCGACCGAGCCGTGCGGCGAGACCGACTGCCCCGGTCGGGCAAGAGACAATCATAAATAATCAACCTCGCAATAGCTGCGTATGGACTTTGCACTCTCGGCCGAGCAGCGCCAGATTCGGGACATGGTCTCGGAGTTCGTCGACGAGGAGGTCGTCCCCGTCGCGAGCGAGATCGATCACGACGACGAGTTCCCCGCCGACCTCGTCGACGAGATGGCCGAGCTGGGCCTGATGGGGATGCCGTTCCCCGAGGAGTACGGCGGCGCCGGACTGGATTATCACTCCTACGCGATCGGCCTCGAGGAGATCTCGCGGGGCTCGGGCGGGCTCGGAACGGTCGTCGCCGCCCACACCTCGCTGGCGGGCAACATGCTCTACGAGTTCGGCGACGACGCCCAGAAGGAGGAGTACCTGACGCCGCTGGCCGAAGGCAGCGACGTCGGCGCGTTCGCGCTCTCGGAGGCCGGCGCGGGCAGCGACGTCCCCGCGATGGAGACGACTGCAGAGAAGAGCGAGGCGCAAAGCGCCTCGGAACGAAGCGGCGTAGCCGCGGAGAAAGAGGGCGACGAGTACGTCCTCGAGGGCGGCAAGCTCTGGATCTCGAACGGCTCGGTCGCCGACACCGTCACCGTCTTCGCCAAGACCGACCCCGACGCGGGCAACAAGGGGATCTCCTCGTTCGTCGTCCGCCCCGAGGAGGACGACGGGTTCATCGTGGAGGGGACGGAGGAGAAACTCGGCGACAAGGGCTGTCCGACCGCCGAACTGCGCTTCGACGACCTCCGGCTCCCCGAGGACCGCCTGCTCGGCGAGGAGGGCGAGGGATTCGTTCAGGCGCTGAAGACCCTCAATGGGGGGCGGATCACCATCGCGGCCCGCGGGGTCGGCATCGCCCGCGCGGCCCTCGACGAGGCCCGCGACTACGCCAACGAGCGCGAGCAGTTCGACCAGCCCATCGGCGAGTTCCAGTCGATCAAACACAAGCTCGCGGACATGGACACGAAGGTCCAGGCCGCGAAGCTGCTGATGCACAAGGCCGCCGACCGGAAGATCCGCGGCGAGGACTACATCAAGGCCGCGGCGCAGGCCAAACTGTACGCCTCGGAGGTCAGCCGCGAGGTCGCGAACGAGGGCATCCAGATCCACGGCGGCTACGGCTACACCAAGGACTTCCCGGCCGAGCGGTTCTACCGCGACGCCAAGTTGAACGAGATCTACGAGGGCACGAGCGAGGTGCTGCGCAACACGATCGGCGACCAGGTCCTCGGAGAGTAGCCCCCCGAGGGCGGGACGCCTACGACGATTCTTCGAGGCAGTCTCGCACCCACTCGCCGTGTTCGCGGACCCGCTTCTCGCCCGCGTCGGTCAGCGCGTAGACGTCGTGGAGCCCCTCCGTTCGCTTCTCGACGAAGCCGGCCTCGACCAGCGCCGACAGCGAGCCGTAGAACGATTTGGGCTCGAGGCGGTCGTCGTAGTGGGACTCGAGGCGGGACTTGAGTTGCTGGCCGCGCAGTTCGTCCTCGGCGGCGAGCAGAAAACAGAGATCCCGACGGCGGCCACTCCGGAGCCACTTGCTCATACCGACCCGTCGGCGCGCGGTCGCTCGAGCGTTACGGTTTCGCGAGCGCGTCCCGAACCGCGCCCAGCAGCGCCCAGGCGAGCCCGCCCCCGGTCGCCAGCGCCGCGAGGGGCGGGACGCCGACCTCGAGGACGACTGCGGTGGCGTGTAGCTCGTGGCGGAACACGGTCCACCCGTCGAGGGCGACGACGACGGTTCCCGTGCCGACCGCCAGGGAGCGAACGACCAGCCCGCCCAGAAGCGCCGCGAGCGCGACGGTCGTCCCCGTGGCGCCCGCGAGGATCCTCGAGAGGGCGGCGGCGCCGGGTCGGCGCTCGAGCCCGTCGGGGGCGTAGATGCCGAAGCCGCGGGCGGTCGGCCGCGGGTGATCGCCGACCCGGACGCCGGGCGGATACCGAACGAGCGCGAGCGCCATCCAGAGGTCGCCGACCGAGCCCGCGGCGTTGACCGAAAGCGGGACGATCCAGACCGGCGACGGGTGGATCGCCATGGCGACCACCCCCGCGGCGGTCACGACCGCCAGGGGGGCGAGCAGCACGACGAGCAGCTGGTTTCGCTCGTAGCTCGCCGGGCCGCCTCGAGCGTAGGCGTAGGGGACGAACGCGGAGACGCCGACCCCGTACGACGGGGAATCGCCGTAGCGAGCCATGAACGCCCCGTGGAGGAGTTCGTGGACGCCGACCGCGACCAGACCCAGTCCGATCGCGCCCAGCAGGAGGCCGCGGTTCGACAGCGTCCGAGCCGTGAGGACGATCGGCTCGAGGGGGGCCCCGCGAACCGCCGCGAGCACGAGGGCGAACGCGTAGGTCGAGGCGAACGCGGCGACGACCGAGACGAGAACCAGGCCGACGGCGACCGTGCGGGTGAGTCGAACCGTTTCGATCGGCTCCTCGGGGACGGACTCCCGGTCGATCCCGTTCGGCGTCGCGACTGACACGCCCGCCACTCTCGCGAGTAGGACGAAAGGGGTGTCGGTCGCTGACGAAACCGACAGCTTCCCGGTGGTCGACCCACCAGAGCCGAGTATGACCGACGGAGACCGAACCGCCGAAGCCGACGGGATCGCGGCCAGCTACGAGGAGACCGACGGAGAACGACGCCTCGCGTTCGAGCGAGTCGACGCCGACTCCGGCGCCGCGACCGCGGCCGTCGCCCAGAACCTCGAGGGATACGCGATGCTGAAGGTGCGGCCGACGCCAGCGGGCGACGAACTCGAGCGCTACTACGGGTTCGACATGGCGCTGGATCACGTCGGCGAGCTGCTCGGCGTCCCGCCGCACGAGCTTCCGGTTCCGGACGCGGCCGCGGACATGGGGATGTAGGCGTCGCGTCGCCGTCGGCCTCGAGGGCCGCCGGAGGTGTTCGGCTCCGCCGCTGTACGCCCCGGACGGGAGGAACCGCGAGCGGGAAAAGCGGGAACCCTAAATACGCCGAGTCGAACGGTGTAGACGAGAGTAGCCGTGGTAACCGATCCGTTCCCTCGTCCGATTCGAACGCGTCGTCGCTTCTCAGCACTGCTCGCAGCGACCGCGCTCGGCGTCTACCTGCTGTTGATCATCGGTGCCACGACCTCGATCACGAACGCGGCCACGGCGTGTTCGACGTGGCCGACGTGTCACGCTCCCGTCGATCCACTAAGCCAGACCGATCTGGCCATCGCCTGGGGTCACCGGCTCACGGCCGTCGTCGTCGGCCTGCTCGTGGCCGCGTCGGCGGTCGCCGCCCTGCTCGGATCGGCCTCGAGGGGCGTCACGGCCGCCCTGCTCGGCGGCGCCGCCCTCTACGTCGTTCAGGTCGGCGTCGGCGCCGCGACCGCGACGCTGGGTCCGGCCGCGGTCATCCCCGGCCTCCACCTCGCGCTGGGAATCGTGATCTTCGCGGCCGTCGTCCTCGCGCTGGCCCGGGACCTCGAGCTGGCGACCGGTAGCGACGACGACGTCGTCACGCCGCCCGACCCGATCGACCCCGAGCCGACCCCCGAGGGCGGCCGAACGCTACCCTCGGGGCGGCTCGCCCGCGCCCGACTCACCGCGTTCGCGTACTTCAAGATGATGAAACCGCGGCTGATGTGGCTGCTCTGTCTCGTCGCCGCGGCGGGGATGGCCCTGGCGGCCGGCCCCGCACTCGACGCCGCGACGATCGTCGCCACGCTCGGCGGCGGCGTCCTCGCGATCGGTGCCTCGGGCACGTTCAACCACGTCCTCGAGCGCGACGTCGACCAGCGGATGTCCCGCACCGCGGACCGACCGCTCGCGACCCAGCTGATCCCGGTTCGCAACGCCCTGTTGTTCGGCCTCTTCCTCTCGGCCGCGTCGATGGCCGTCTTCCTGACGATCAACGCGCTGGCGGCGGCCCTCGGACTCGCCGCGATCCTGTTTTACAGCGTCGTCTACACGTTGTTGCTCAAGCCAAACACCGTTCAGAACACGGTCATCGGCGGCGCCGCGGGCGCGCTCCCGGCGCTGATCGGCTGGGCCGCCGTCACCAACGAGATCGGCGTTCCGGGGCTCGCGCTCGCGGGCGTGATCTTCCTCTGGACGCCGGCGCACTTCTACAACCTCGCGCTGGCGTACAAAGACGACTACGCCCGCGGCGGGTTCCCGATGATGCCGGTGGTCCGCGGCGAGACCGAGACCCGCAAACACATCGTCTACTACATCGCGGCGACGCTGGTCGGGACCGTGGCACTGGCCTGGATCTCCGGGCTCGGCGCGTTGTATGCGGCGACGGTCGTCGTCTTCGGCGGCATCTTCCTCTGGGCCGCCGTCGTCCTCCACTTCGAGCAGACCGAGGCCGCGGCGTTTCGGTCGTTCCACGCCTCGAACGCCTTCCTCGGGGCCGTGCTGGTCGCGATCCTCGTCGACGCACTCGTGGTAACCGCACCGTTCTGAGCGGGCGGAAGCGTCACCGATAACACGGCCCGATCCCTACGCTCGAGCGAATGAACCGTCGCTCCGTCCTCACGCTCACCGCTGCCGGCGCGTCGGCCGCGCTGGCCGGCTGCGCGTCGCTGTTCGACGCGTCGCTTCCCGACGCCCTCGCGGACGTCGACCCCGACCCCGACCAGCTCCCGACGCCGACGATCGGGTCGGGCGGCGTGTCGATCGACGTCTACGAGGACTTCGCCTGCCCCCACTGCCGCGACTTCGAGGCCGACGTCGTTCCCGAACTCGAGGAGCGGGTGCTCGATCCCGGGACGGCGAGCTACCGCCACCGCGATTTCGTGCTTCCGGCCGACGAGGACCGCTCGATCCCGATGGCCAACGCCGCCAGGGCGGTCCAGGCGGCGACCGGTACCGACGACGAACCGACGGGCCAGTTTTTCAGCTACAAGCGCGCGGTTATGGAGGCAGGAACGCCCGACAACGAGGAGCTGGCCGCCATCGCCGAGGAGGAGATCGGCATCGACCCGTCGGTCGTCGCAGACGCCCTCGAGGAGAACACTTACTACCCGACGCTGGCCGCCGAGTGGGAGGCGGCGAACGGGGAGGGAATCGACCGCACGCCGACGGTCGTCGTCGACGGCGAGTCCGTCGAGGACCCGCTCGACGCCGACAAAATCGTCTCGATGGTCGAGGACGCGTAGAGCTATCGGCGGTCGGCCCCGCTGCTGACGACCCGCTCCGTCTCGTCCGTTCCCGGATCGACGCCAGCGACCCTCGAGTCCCCCTCGGGATCGCGAGATCTCGAGCGCCTCGAGGCGACCGATCGGGGACGCCCCCGACGACGGGCCGGCCCGAGAACGGAGCCGTTCAGGATTCGATCGCGTTGATCGCTTCGTCGTCGCCGGCGAGCAGGAGGCTGTCGCCGGGTTCGAACTCGAACTCCGCCGGGACGTCCCTGACGATCTCGCCCGACCGCTCGACGCCGACGAGGATACAGTCGGTTTCCGGGATCTCCGTGTCGGCGAGCGATCGGCCCGCGAGGTCGTCGGATTCGAATCGGACCACCTTCAATTGGCGGTCGTACGAGAGGATCTCCTCCCGGAGGACGTCCAGCGCGAGCAGTCGACCGCTGATGTCGGGCAGGCTGAGCACGTAGTCGGCGCCCGCCCGCCGGACCTTTCCCTGGCTCGCCGAGTCGTTTACGCGAACGACGACGTCGAGATCGGCCGAGAGCTCCCGGGCGAGCAACACCGAGAGGATCGCCTCGTCGTCGTCCGCGATCGCGACGACGTAGGCGGTCGCCGTCCCGACCTCGGCCGCCTCGAGCACCGACTCCTCGGTCACGTCGCCGACGACGTCGACATCCTCGGCGTCCGCGATGTCGACGACCGTCGTCTCGACGCCCGCGGATTCGAGGGAGTCGCGCACCGTTCCGCCGACCTCGCCGTGGCCGGCCACGACGACGCGAGCGCCGTTCGCTCGGGTCGGCCCGGTTAGCGCCTCGAGCTGTTTTAATCGCGACTCGCTGCCGGCGACGAGCAACACGCTGTTCTCGTCGATCGTGCGGTCAGACGGCGGCGAGCCGACGAACTCGCCGTCGGTCCAGAGGCCGACCAGCGACGCATCGTCCATCTCGAGGATCCCCGTCTCGGCGAGGGTCCGTCCGCAGATCGGGCCCTCCTCGAAGACCGTCACCTCGACGATGGAGATACCGCCACCGAGGCTCGTCACGTCGCTCAGTCGGGGATCGACCTCGGCCTGTACTCGTTCCGCGATCCGCTGTCCGAGCAGGTGTCGCGGCGTCACGACGGTGTCGGCCCCGGCGTACTGCAGCGGCCGCGCTAACGATGGATCGGTGCTCAACACGACGATTCGGCAGTCTTCGGTGCGATCCCTGATGGCGAGGACGACGCTCGCCGCGAGTTCGTCGGCCGTATCGACCACGACCGACGCGGCCTCGTCGATCCGGGCCCGATCGAGTGCTGCGACCGACGAGGCGTCCCCGTGGATCACCGAGACGCCCGCCTCGGCGAGCGCCAGCACCTCGCGTTCCTCCTCGGCGACGACGACGTAGTCGACCCCGCGGGTCTCGAACTCGTCGACGAGGCGTTCGCCGCGGGACGAGTAGCCGCAGACGACGACGTGGTCGGTCAGGTCGGTCGTCCGCGGGACCTCGGGCGACAGCGTCTCCTCGAGGATCGGCTGGAAGACGTACGGGAGGACGATGAACAGGACCAGGAACGTGCCGAGGTCCATCGCCATCACGAAGAGGTTCGCGACGGGCGACTCCCACGGCGAATCGGAGCCGTACCCCGTCCCGGTAACGGTCTCGACGACGACCTGCGCCGAGTGGACGTAGCTCTGCGCGCGGCCCTCGACGACGACCGCGACGTAGTGATACGCCGTGGACGTCAGGAAGATGAGGAGTACCACCCCGCCGATCGTTTTCGCCGCCCGCCGTTGCCACCGCTCCATGTGGAACACATCTGCCGACCGTGCAATGAAGCCTTTTCTACCCGGACGAGCGGAGCCGGGACGGCGCCGCGACTGCGAGCGAATCGAATACGGACGGACGAAACCGCCTTCGGACCCTTGCTCCGGCGTCGGGACGGGTATCGCCACGACGCTTGGTCCCCTCACGGAGCCCGGGAACGTCTCGGATGCCGAGACGTCGTCGGCTCGCGGGCTACTCGTCGCCGTCGCGAGCCGCGTCGATCCGTTCGAACTGTTCGTCGCTCAGTTCGAGGTCGACGGCGCCGACGTTCTCCTCGAGCTGGTCGGGCGAGCGCGCGCCGACGATCGGCACGCACGTGAAGCGGTCCTGGTCCATCAGCCAGCGCAGCGACACCTGCGCGGGGGAGGCCTCGAGCTCGTCGGCGACCGACTCGACGGCATCGAGGACGTCCCACGCCCGGTCGGTCGCGTAGCGGTCCTCGAAGAGGTCGTCGAAGGCGCCCCGCGAGCCGTCCGGCGCCTCGACGCCGCCGTCTTCGGTGCGCTCGTACTTGCCCGTGAGGAATCCGCCCGCCAGCGGCGAGTACGGACAGACGGCGAGGTCTCGGTCGGCGCAGACCTCGAGGTAGTCTTCGACGGCGTCGTAGTGGGCGGCGTTGACCATCGGCTGGGTGACGTCGAAGCGCTCGAGGCCCTCGACGTCGCTGGTCCACAGCGCCTTCGTGAGCTGCCAGGCGGCCATCGTCGAGGCACCGAGGTGGTTGACCTTCCCCTCGCGGACGAGGTCGGTCAGCACCGACATCGTCTCCTCGATGGGCGTCTCGTCGTCCCAGCGGTGGATGTAGTAGACATCGAGGTAGTCGGTACCCAGCCGCTCGAGAGTGCCCTCGATCTGGGCGCGGATGTGTTTGCGACCGAGCCCCGAATCGTTCGGTCCGGGCTCGCCCCAGCCGTCGAACTCGAAGTAGACCTTCGAGGCGATGACGAGGTCCTCGCGGTTCTGGTCCTCGAGCCACTCGCCGATCCACTCCTCGCTGGTGCCGTCGGGATCGCCGTAGACGTTGGCGGTGTCGATGAAGTTGATCCCGTGATCCCGGGCCGCGTCGAGCAGTTCGTGGGCCTCCTCGCGGGTCGTCTCGTTCTCGAGGTCGCCCGTCGAACGGCCGAACCGCCAGGTACCGAAACACAGCTGCGAGACGGTCGTGCCCGTGTTGCCGAGCGTGGTGTACTCCATACGCGGGGATTCCGTCGCGAACGGCAAAACGGGTGGGGAACCGGCGATCAATACGTGAGAATTTCGAGGTCGTCGATTCGCTCGAAGTGGTCCACGTTGTTCGTCACGACAGGAACATCGTGGACGAGAGCAGTGGCAGCGATCATCACGTCTGTGTCTTCGATCGGCACGCCGTTCCGGTGCAGCGTCGCATTGATCTCTCCGGCGGTCATCGCGCACTTGCGATTAAACGGTAGCTCTCGAACGTCGGTCAGCAGGTTCTTCACCACGGTTCGCTCGTCCTCGGAGGAATCTGCGAGATGAACGCCCTCCCAGAGTTCCATCACCGTCACCGAACTCACGTGTGCCGTACCGCGGTTATCGACGGTTCTGACCGCTTCTTCGACCGTTTTCTCGCCCCGCAGCACGTCGATGAGAAACGAGGTGTCGAGGATCATTCGAGTGCGTCCGCGATCCGTTCGACGCGCTCTCGCTGTTCGTTCGTTCGCTCCGTTCGTCGACGAGAAACGATCTCTTCGAGTTCGTCCGCCGTTTCGTCGCTCAACGCACCGTAGTAGTCCTCGAGCGTCGCCCCTTCGGTTAGTCGCCGAACGACGTCACTGAAGCTCTCGTTTTCCCGCTTTTCGGCCCGGAGCCGTTCGTATGCGTCATCCGCCAGGGAGATCGTTTTGGTCCCCATTCTATGTACATGTACGTGTGTGTATCATAAAAATCTCCGGTTACGGAATCCACGCGACGGGCCCTCACATGGCTACCAGCGGTGGTGGACGTGCGCCGCGACGTGGTCCTCGTAGACGTCTCGCGCCGCGCCGTGGGCCCGGTTCGACAGCGGCTCGAGAGCGGACGCCGCGGCGTTCGAGCGGACGTGCTCCGGCGAGGTCGTTCCCGGGATAACCGTCGAGACGGCCTCGTGGTCGAGGATCCAGCGCAGCGTGAACTCGGCCAGCGACAGCTCCTCGGGAACGTGGGGCTCGAGCGCCTCAACGGCGTCGTGGCCCGCCTCGTAGGGGACGCCCGCGAACGTCTCGCCGACGTCGAAGGCTTCGCCCTCGCGGTTGAAGTTGCGGTGGTCGTCCTCGGGAAACTCCTGGTCGCGCTCGAGCGCGCCCGTGAGCAGGCCCGACGCGAAGGGGACGCGAACGACGACGCCGACGTCTCGTGTTCGCGCCTGCTCGAAGAACAGCTCCGTCGGCCGCTGGCGGAACGGGTTGACGATGAGCTGGACCGTCTCGACGACGTCGTACTCGATCGCCTTCAGCGCCTCCTCGACTTTCTCGACGCTGACGCCCGCGTGGGCGATCTCGCCCTCGTCTTCGAGTCGCTCGAGCGCCTCGAACGTCTCGGGCCGGTAGTAGGCCTCGGTCGGCGGACAGTGCAGCTGCAGGAGGTCGAGCGTCGCCTCGTTGAGGTTCTCCTGGCTGCGCTCGACGAACCTGGACAGGTTCTCGTAGGTGTAGCGGTCGGCCTCGTGGGGATCGAGCCGTCGCCCCGCCTTCGTCGCCACGAGGACGTCGTCGTGGGCGTCGCGTTCGTCCAGAACGCGGCCGATGTGGCGCTCGCTGCGGCCGTCGCCGTAGACGTCGGCCGTGTCGAGGAAATCGACGCCCGCCTCGAGCGCGGTGCGGACGACCTCGCGGCCGGTCTCGTCGTCGACGTCGCCCCAGCTCCCGCCGATGTTCCAGGTGCCGAGCCCGACCTCCGAGACCTCGTATCCGGTCGAACCGAGTCGTCGGTGATTCACGTGTAACCGATGCGGATAGTCTCGGGTATGCCTTGTCGTAGAGGCAACCCGGCTGTCGCGGCCACGTGTCGGCTTCGATCCCGCCGCGCCGACCGAACCGCACGCGCCGTCACCGGAACGACGGCAGCACGTCGTCCTCGTAGAACTCGACGGCCTTCTCCTGCTCGTCGCCGATCTGGTGGACGTAGACGTGGTCGTAGCCGGCGTCGATCGCCTGCTCGATGCTGTCGATGTGGTCCTGCGGGTCCGGGCTCGTCGTCGTTCCCGACTCCGCGATGTCTTCTTTCTCGACCATCTGGGCGGCCTGCTCGAAGTGAGCCGGCGTCGGCAGCTCCTGGCCGAGCTCGCCCGGGATCGACCCGTTGGGCCAGTACTCGTAGATCGTCTCGACGGCTTCGTCCTCGCTGTCGGCGTAACAGCCGTGCAGCTGGGTGTACGTCGGCCCGTCGCCGCCGGCGTCCTCGTAGGCCTCGACGGGGCCCTCCTTCGGTCCCGAACACCAGAGGCCGTCGGCGTTGTCGGCGACCCACTCGGCCGTCTGGGGCCCGAAGGCGCTCGCGATCGTCGTCGGCTGTTCGTCGGGGCAGGTGTACAGCCGCGCGTTCTCGACCGTGTAGTGCTCGCCGCGGTGGCTCGTCGTCTGCCCGGTCCAGAGCTTCCGCATGACGTCCATCGCCTCCTCGAGCATCTCGAGGCGGACGTCGTGTTCGGGCCAGCGCTCGCCCGTGACGTGCTCGTTCAGGTTCTCGCCCGTGCCGACCCCGAAGGTGAACCGATCGCCGAACATCTCGTCGACGGTCGCGACCGCGTGGGCGACGTTGACCGGGTGGATCCGGATCGTCGGGCAGGTGACGCCGACGCCGACCTCGATGTCGTCGGTCGCGGTCGCGATCCCGCCCAGCGTCGACCAGACGAACGGCGACTCGCCCTGCGCCGAGACCCACGGGTGGAAGTGATCCGAGATCGAGAGGAAATCAAAGCCCGCCTCCTCGGCCCGCCGGGCGATCGAGACGAGTTCGTTCGGGCCGTGTTCCTCGCTCGAGAGCGTGTATCCGAGTTGTACCATCTACCCGGACTACCACGAACGCGGGTCTAACCGTTGGCCCTGCGAAAGCAAGAGGCGAGCGCGACGGGCGGTCTCACCTGAGGCGGTAGACGACCGCCTCGTAGGGCCGGAGCTCGCTGCCTTCGGGAGCGGTCGGCGGATCGTCGTAGTTGCCGACGAGGGCGTCCGGATCGTCGGCATCGACTCCGAGACCGTCGACGACCGCGGGCTCGGCAGACCAGTTGAGGACGATCAGCGCTCGCTCGTCCTCGAGCGTCCGCGTGTAGGCGAACAGCTGCTCGTCCTCCGGGAGCAACAGGTCGTACTCGCCGTAGACGAGCACGTCCTCGGCGTCCCGCAGCTCGATCAGCCGGCGGTAGTAGTGCCAGACCGAGTCCTCGTCCGCGAGCGCGCGCTCGACGTTGATCCGCGAGCGGTTCTCGTTTACCTTGAGCCAGGGCTCGCCGTCGGTGAAGCCGGCTCCCGACGCGCCGTTCCACTGCACCGGCGTCCGCGCGTGGTCCCGGCTCCGGTAGTTGACGAACTCCCGGACGTCCTCGTAGGAGTCAATCGCGCCCGCCTCGAGCAGGTCGTCGATCGTCCCGAGCGTCTGCGGGTCGTCGATCTCCTCGCGGCGTCGGAAGTCGGCGTTGGTCATCCCGATCTCGTCACCCTGGTAGATATAGGGCGTGCCCCGCATCGTCAGCAGGAACGTTGCGATCAGCGTCGCGCTCTCCGCCCGGTATCGGTCGTCGTCGCCGAACCGCGAGACGAGCCGCGGGACGTCGTGGTTGCTCAGAAACAGCGCGTCCCACTCGAGGCGGCGCTGTTTGCGGCTGACGAGTTCCTTGAGCTCCGTCAACTCCCAGTCGCCGGGCTCGGCCCGTCCCCAGGGCCCGTTCTCGCCTGCGTCGACGTTCATGTGATCGAACTGGAACACCATGTCGAGCCCGTCGCCGTCCGCGCCGATCGAGTCGGCGGCCTCCTCGACCGAGGCCATCCCCATCTCGCCGACGGTCATCGCGTCGTAGTTCGAGAGGACGTCGTCGTACAGCTCCCGCAGGTACTCGCGCAGGCGCGGGCCGTGACTGTAGTGTTCCGACCCGACGAGGGCGTCGTCGGGGTCGCCGTCGGGGAGTCCCTCCGTCTTCGAGAGCAGGTCGATGGCGTCCATGCGAAAGCCGTCGATCCCCTTCTCGAGCCACCACTCGATCTCTCCCTTGACGTCCGCGCGGACGTCGGGGTTGCGCCAGTTCAGGTCGGGCTGGTGTGCGTCGAAGATGTGGAGGTACCACTGGCCGCGTTCCTCGTCGTAGCTCCAGGCGGGTCCGCCGAAGATCGAGTCCCAGTTGTTCGGCGCGACTTCGTCGGCGGGACCGTCGGCCGTCTCGTAGTCGGCGTCCGCCGCCGGATGGCCCTCCTTCCAGTGGTAGTACCCCTCGTACTTCCCCTCGCCCCGTCGGGACCGCCGGAACCACTCGTGCTCGCTCGAGGTGTGGTTGACGACGAGGTCCATGATCAGGCGCATCCCTCGAGCGTGGAGCGCCTCGAGCAACTCCTCCCAGTCGGCCATCGTCCCGAAGGCGTCCTGGATCGATCGGTAGTCCCGGATGTCGTACCCGTTGTCGCGGTTCGGCGAGTCGTAGACCGGACAGAGCCAGATCACGTCGACGCCGAGCCATTCGAGGTAGTCGACCTTCTCGACGATTCCGGGGATGTCGCCGACGCCGTCGCCGTCGCTGTCGTTGAAGCTGCGCGGGTAGATCTGGTAGACGACCGCTTCCTTCCACCAGGCTCTGTCGGCTCGCTCGAGTGATTCGCTCCGGCTCATCGATAGCGACAATCCTCGAGCGTTCCAACAGTGTTTCGACACGGACTCGAGGTCGCGACGGGCGGGAGAGCGTTGTCGCCCCGTCCTCCCGACTCGTCAGTTTCACCCGAGAGAGCCTGAGACGGGCGCAAACGATATCGGAAACGGAGTCGCAAACGAAAACGCCAGCGCGTCTCCGAGAGGCGAATCGAACCCCTTACGCCGGCCGCGCCGATAGCGACCCGTATGGATACCGCGGTCGTCGCCGAGGGACTCGAGAAGCGATACGACGGGACGGCGGCGCTGGCGGGCGTGTCGCTGTCGGTCGAGCGCGGCGAGGTGTTCGCGCTCATCGGCCCCAACGGGGCGGGCAAGACGACGCTCGTTCGCGCGCTCACCGGGACGACCGAGCCCGATTCGGGCAGCGCGCGCGTCCTCGGGGCGGCGCCGTCGGCCGTCGACCGCGACCGCCTGGGGGTGCTCCCGCAGTCGTTCTCGCCGCCGGATCGGCTCACCGCCCGCGAGCTGGTGGCCTACTACGCGGGGCTGTACGACGACCACCGCGACCCCGAGGCCGTGCTGGCCGACGTCGGCCTCGCCGACGCCGACGACACCTGGTACGAGAACCTCTCGGGGGGCCAGCAGCGACGGGTCTGTGTCGGCACCGCGCTGGTCAACGATCCCGACGTGCTCTTTCTGGACGAGCCGACCACGGGCATCGACCCCGCGGGTCGGCGGACCGTCTGGCGGTTGATCGAGGACCTCGCCGACGCGGGAACCACGGTCTTCCTGACGACCCACGACATGGCCGAGGCCGAACGCCTCGCCGACCGCGTCGGACTGCTCGCCGACGGCGAACTCGTCGCCCGGGGGACGCCCGCGGCGCTGATTGCCGACCACGCGGGCTCGAGCCGGCTGACCGTCGAGACGCCCGCCGACCCGACCGCGTTCGAGGACCTCCCGTTCGTGACCGCCGAGCGAGGAACCGGGGTCGTCGTCCGCGAGGTCTCGCCCGCCGAGATCGGTCGCGTCGTCGACTACCTCGAGGAACGCGGGATCGACTACTCCGGGCTCTCCTGGGCCGAGCCCGACCTCGAGGACGTCTACCTCGAGCTGGCCGACGAAACCGAACTCGAGCGGACCGCCAGTACCGGCCTCGCTCGCGCGGGTGAGACCGCGTGAGCCGGCTCGGTCGCGTCCGCGCCGAGACCCGCGCCGGCTGGCGGGCGTTCGTCCGCCGCCGGACCGCGGTCTTCTTCACGTTCTTCTTCCCGGTGATCCTGATCGTCATCTTCGGCGCGCTGGTGCGGACCGACCCGGGCGGGGGCGGACTGTTCGCCGAGCCTCCGGCGTACTACGTTCCCGGCTACCTGGCCGTGGTCGTCCTCTTCACCCCGCTGTCGCGGCTCGGCAGCGAGGTCGCGCGCCACCGCGAGGGGAGCCGCTTCGAGAAGCTCGCGACGACCCCCCAGACCAGAGCCGAGTGGCTGCTCGCCCAGACGGTCGTCAACGCCGTCATCATCGGGCTGGCGAGCCTGCTGATCCTCGCGCTCGTAGTCGTCCTGACGGGCGCCGAGATCGCATTCTCGGCGCTGCTGGTCCCCTACATCCTCGTCGGCGTCGTCTGCTTCTGCGGCGTCGGCGCGATGCTCGGCAGCTACACCGACTCCCAGGACGGCGCCGTCGCCGCCAGCAACGCCGTCGGCCTGCCCCTGCTCTTTCTCTCCGAGACGTTCATCTCGCTCGAGCAACTGCCCGGCTGGTTCGAACCCCTCGTGAACCTCTCGCCACTGACGTACTTCGCCCGCGGGGTGCGCGCGGCCACCGACCCGAACGTGTCGACGGCCGCGGTCGCCGGGGTCGACCCCGCGCTGGCGAACCTGGGAATCCTCGCGGTTCTCGCGGCCATCTTCTTTGCGCTCGGCGCCCGCTCGATTCCGCGAACGGACTGATCGTCTTCCGGCCTCCCTGTTGCTCTGTGTAACTGACGCGGCATGTTCTCGGCTGTTCTTCGAGAGACCGGCCGCCAATCCCGATATACATAACTAATCGATACTAATATACAATATATACTCGTCGTTCCACTTCACTACATTCAGACGTTAACTATTATTATAGACTAACACTCATAACGTTGTGGTTGATGCCTCGTAAATACGAGCAGACGACCCGACGAACGATGTTGAAAGGCTGTGCCGCGACTGCGGTCGGGATCGGTGCACTGAGCGGTACCGGGGTAGCACAGGACGGTGGAAACCGCAACCCGCGGTTGGAACTCGTCGGTCACACCACGCTCGGCGCGCCGGACGGCAACATCACGAACATGGACGTCCGCGAGGATCTGGGTCTCGCGGCGACGGGATCGTTCGTCAACGCCGACACCGAGGTCCATATCGCCGACGTATCCGATCTGGAGAACCCGGAGCACGTAACGACGACCTCGGTCGGCGTCGGCTACGTGAACGACGTGTTCTTCCACCCGACGGAGCCGTGGATCTTCACCGCCAACGAAGGCGGTCCGGATGCGGGGTGGTCCATCCTCGACGTCGACGATCCGGAAGAGCCCGAACTGTACGGCCCGTTCGACGTCGAGGGCGGCGCGGGCGTCCACACGATCATCGCCTTCGGCGAGGACCACGTCATCGTCTCGGGGACGGGGCGCGGAATCGTGATATACGACGTCACCGACCCCGAGAACCCGATAGAAGTGGGGGACTTTCAGGTGGCCCACGAGGGCCACTCGGTCTCGGCGATGTCGCCCGACGATCCGGGTCACACTCACCCCAGCGGCTACGTCCACGATACGCAGGTTCGCGGCGACTACGTCTACCTCGCCAACTGGGATCACGGCCTGTACATTCTCGATCTGAGCGACCCAGCAAGCCCCCAGGTCGCCGCGTCGTTCGACTACCAGGAGGAGGAGGCGGACGTCCCGCTGCGAAACGCCCACCACGCGTTCCCTCATCCGGAAGACGACATCTGTCTCGTGGGCGAGGAGGTCGGGAGCGGCGACCCCGGCTACAAACACGTCATCGAGTTCGATCTCGACACGGGCGAAACCGAGCGTCTCTCGTCGTTCCGCCCGTCGCAGGGAAGCGCCCAGCAACCGACCGGCCAGCAGGGCTTCTGGTGGACGGGTCACTTCTCGGACTGGGGCGTCGGCGACCAGCAGGACGTCCTGTTCAGCGGCGACTACAAGGCCGGCGTCCAGACGTTCGATCTCTCCGACCTCGCGAACCCGGAGCGGATCGACCAGTACATGACCACCGACGGCGCAGACGAGGTTCGACAGGCCGATCCCGCGCGATCGATCGATGCCATCCCGATGGTCTGGGGCGCGAACACGAAAGACAGCGAGTACGTCTACGTCTCGGACGCCAACACGGGGCTGTTCGTGTTCACGCTCGAGGGGTACTGACCTCGTCGACGGCCCCTCGAGTCGATCGTGCTCGAAGCGGGTGCGGGGTTCCTACATGCGATCGGAGAAGTCCCAGCCGTAGACGACCGCAGGCTCGAGCGTAATCGTCACCTCCTCGCGGTCTTCGTCCAGCAACGTCCGCGCCAGCTCCGAGTCGGTACTCCCGAGATAGCGCTCGAGCAGATCCCGGAGCACCGCCTTCTCGGGATCGGGCTCGATCGAGGCCTCGCCGCGGCCGCGAACCCCGGCGTAGGGCGGATCGTTCGTCGAGACCTCGAACGATATCTCAGGAGTCTCCCGGAGGGAGGCGACGACATCCGCTGAGACGGAGGTGGCACACTCGAGTACCCAGCCGTCGTTCTCGGTACCGCTCCCGTTCTCGTCGGTCTCGATCGACCGATGCCGATACCACAGCGACACCATCCAGGGGTGTCCCGCGGGAGTCCGACAGCCGAGTCGGACCGGGATCGTCTGTGCCTCGAGAAACGCCACGATCTCCTCGCGCGAACGAGAGCCTCGGACCTTCATACCGAACGGACGGCGTCTTCCCATACCAATCCCGGGGGCCGGTTCTCTCGAGCCGACCTCAACGCGCTTCGTCGATCAGCGATCGCACGTCGACTCGACACGCCCGTTCGTCGGCCCGGTAGGTCGCCTCGGTCAGCGCGGTCACCCGGAGTCCGTCCGATCCCGGGACGGCCGGGGCGGCGGTTCCCGCGATCGACTCGAGGAAGTTCTCGAGTTTCGCGGTCGTCAGCGTCGTGAAATCGGTGTAGGCGTCGATCGTGCTCTCGTAGACCGTCGCGCCGCGCTCGGCGAGGCGGATCCGCTCCCCGTCGAAGGTGATTCGGCCGTCCGTCCCCCAGATCGTGTACCCCTCCGCGGGCGTGAGTTCGACGCCGTCTCCGCTGATCGTGACCCCGACGAGGATCGACCGTCCGTCGCGGTCGAATTCGATCGAGAGCGCGCTGTTGACGTCGATCTCGGGTTTCGCGTACGTTACGTCGGCGGAGACGCGGGTCGGAGCCCCATCGACGAGCCAGCAGAGCGCGTCGAGCAGGTGCGATCCCGTATCGTACAGCTGTCCGCCGCCCGAGAGCGTCGGATCGACGCGCCAGGTTCCCTCGTGAAGTTCGAACCAGTTCTGGCCGAGATACGCGTTCGCAGCGTGAACCTCGCCGACTCGACCTGCGTCGACGAGCCGTTTGACCTCGCCGAACCCCGGATGGAAGCGTCGCTGGTACCCCACCTGCACGACGAGCCCCCGATCGTCGGCCAGCTCGAGCAACTCGACGGCGTCGCCGACGTCGGTCACCATCGGCTTCTCGAGGTAGACATGAGCGCCGGCCTCGAGACACGCTCGAGCCTGTTCGAAGTGAAGCGTGTGGGGGGTGACGATCAGTACGACGTCGATCCCGTCACCGTGGGCGGCGAGCATCGCGTCGTGGTCGGCGTACGCCGGCGCGTCGAACTCGCGTTCGAAAACCTCCTGGGCCTCGCCGGAGACGTCGGCTCCGGCGACCAGTTCGACGCCCTCGAGCCCGACCAGCACCTCGAGCTCGAGCTGGCCGAGCCCGCCGAGTCCGATCGCCGCTGCGCGGAACTGCATACGGCTACCGCACTCTCCAGACCGAAAAACGCTCGCTAACGTACAACACGGAACGACTCTCCGATCGGCTCGGTAGTCTTTGTTGTCGGTCGATTCGACGTGAGGCCCACCGGAAGCTACTCTCGTTCCGGAAGCGTTTCGACGGGTATGCCGACCTGCCCCGGCTGCAAAAGTCAGCTCACCCACGAGGAGTGTCTCGCCCACTTGCGGTACTGCAAGTGGCTCTGGAGCGACGCTCCCGAGCAGGAGTCGCGGTGGGGAGAACAACTCCTCCGGGAACTCCGCGATCGGGAACGGTAAACTGCAACCGAGGACGGGAACGATCCCGTTCAGAAGAGGGGCACGAGCATCGCGAACTCGTAGTCGTAGATGTGGTTGAGCATGAGGTAGGTGACGACGCCCAGCACGAGACTCAGGATCCAGCTCCCCGCGGCGATGCGGCCGACCCTGGCGTGGGCGGTCTCCCGCAGTTCGGCGGGCGTGTGGGTAAGCCCGAGGATCAGCGCGTACAACACGACCGGGACGGCGACGATCGAGAGCACGATGTGGATCGCGAGCATCGCGAGGTAGAGCTCGTACACCGGGGAGGCGGCGACGAACTCCTTGGTCCCGCCGCCGCCGACCCGGATCAGGTAGACGACGAGGAACAGAACGATCGTGGCGAACGCCCCCGTCATCGCCGCGCGGTGCTTGTCGACCTCGCCCGCCCGGATCCAGTACCAGCCGGCGACGAGCAAGATGGTCGTCACGGAGTTGATCACCGCGATCGCGTGGGTAAACAGGTTGACCTGCGCGTTCGTCAGATCGGGGTAGATCGGAACGTCCGCGACGAAGGTTCCGATGACGAGTCCGTAGCCGACGATCGTCAACAGGATCGTTACGCCCATCGGCCGCTCCCGGAGTCGTTCTCTCGCGTCGGCGGTTGCCATCGGTCGACGTTAGGACAGGCCGCGTATCTGTCTTGCCGTTTCGAGACCCGCTAGGAGAGCTCCAGCGCGATCCCATCGTCGCCGTCGACCGCGACGCGGACGCCCTCGACGCGCCGGGCGTACTCGCTGGCGTGTCTCCCCGACTGGCGAATCCGCAGCCGCTCTTCGAGCAGGCCGGCGTCCTCGAGCAGCTCGAGCTTTCGGTACGTCGTCGAGAGGGGAACGTCGCAGCGCTCGGAGAGCTCCGACGCGGAGCGGTAGGCGTCGTCGTCGAGCTCCTCGAGAATGGTGCGGCAGTCGGCGTCGTCGAGCGCGGTGAGAATCGATCCGATATCCTCCTCGCCGGCGACGACCCGGGGTTCGTCCGCCAGCGTCTCCTCGCCGTACGTTCGACGCGCTCCGGTCAGCGATTGGCTCATACGACACTGTGGGCACTGAAACGCCACCAGTGTGGACCACCGATATCGAGGTCCCTTTATTACCCCGTGCTACTGAGGGTCACACGCGCTCGGGCTCGACGCTCGTTGCGCCGTCTTCTCGAGGGCGAACGCGCTGTCGTCGACGTCCGCGCCGCAGATGACACACCCGCTCTCGACCAGCGCGTCGCGCACGGACTCGGTGATCTCGATCGACCGGGTGCAGGCCGGACAGACGAACTGTATGTTCTCGCAGGTGTCCATACCGATATGGACGGCCCCAACCCATAAGGTACCGCTTCTCGTTCCGAGGGCCTGGGAACACCGGCGCTGGGCTACCCAATTTAAATACGACGCAGCCCGAACCCGTCGGTAGTACCTATGTCGTCGGGAATTCGCGCCACCGTGAAGATCGATACCCCCGAAGCCTGCCCGATCGCGAGATTCTCGCGGGAAACCGGAACGACGATCGACCAGGTTTCGACGAGCGTCGAGTGCGGAACGAAGGGTTCGACGACCGAGTTTCTGGCGAAGGCCGACGCCGAGTTCGACGACGCGGTGACCGGTCCCGTCTTCTCGTACGGAACGACCAACCTCTACCGGTGTTCCCACGGCGAGGAGAGCCGCTGTCCCTGCGAGTGTCTCGGCGCGTACGACTGCCCGGTCCACCGCTACCGGGCGAGCGACGGGGACGTGACGCTGGTCTTTCACGCAGACGGGTTCGAACAGCTCCAGGCGATCATGGACGAGTTCCGCGAGCGATATCCCGGCGTCGACGTCCGGAGCCTCCTCCAGCCGCCGCTGTCGGGAACCCCGGAAGAGCGCGTGTTCGTCAACCGGGGGAAGCTCACGGACCGCCAGTACGAGGTCCTCGAGACCGCCTACGAGATGGGTTACTTCGAACGTCCCAAGCGGGCCAACGCCACGGAAGTCGCCGAGGCGCTCGGGATCACCCAGTCGACGTTCACCGAACACCTCGGCGCGGCCCAGCGGAAGCTCCTCGAGGACGTCCTCGAGGCCGACGCGTAGTCCGGGAATCGAGAGAACGGAAGTAGTTTAGTGTCCCGGATCCACGACGTACGACAATGGCACTTGCCGAGGAGACCGAGATGACCGCCGACGAGATCGACGCGTTCCTCAGCCGCCACGAGACCGGGGTCCTGGCGCTGGCCGGGGAGGAAACGGAGAGCCCGTACGCGATCCCGGTTTCCTACGGGTACGACGCCGACGCCCGCAGTTTCTACATGCGCCTCGTCTCGACGCCCGAAAGCGAGAAGCGGCAGTTTCTCGCCTCGTCGCCGGACGCCCGACTCGTCGTCTACGAGGAGACCGACGGCGGGGAGACCTACCGGAGCGTCGTCGCCGTCGGCTCGCTCGAGGAGATCGACCCCTCGGAGCTCACCGCCTCTCACATCGAGCAGTACGGCGAGGCAAAGCGGCCGCTGTTCGAGATCTGGGGGGACTCGAAAGAGAACCTCGATATCAAACTCTACGAGTTCGATCCGTCGGAACTGAGCGGTCGACGAACCGAGATCGAACGCGAGGACGAGTAAGCGAACCCCCGACGGGGACCCTCGGTGATACGTCTCGGTGTCGCTCGGCAGGACTCGTGACCGCTCACTGTTTCGCGAAGTGTTCCTGCGAAACCGACGCGCCACAGACCGGACAGCCGTGCGATAGCGTCGCCTCGCGAACCGGGGGATTGACCTCGATCTGTTGCCCGCAGTCCGGGCAGGTGAACTCGTATTCGGACATTCCTCGTGTGCTCCTGTAGAGACTGGCTCGCGGTACGGAAGTCGTCGCCTCCAACATATCCGGGTAGGTTTAAGAGAATATCGGGTTCGGCTCGGACCGTCCTCGCGCGGCGCTGTCTACCGCGCCAGTATGGACCCACAGCCGTCCCCTTCTTTTCACGGGTTGGGAACTGGCGGCCGAAGTAATCCGAGTTCGTGACGAACGGTCCCGTATGAGTGGACTCTCCGCCACGGTCGTGCTATCCGACCCGGAGAACTGTCCGGTCGCCCGCGCCACGGGCGCCTCCGGCGAGTCGATCGAGGACGTCTCCCGGTCCTCTCCCTCGAGCCCGGAGACCCCGCCGATCGAGGAGTTCGCGATCGAGGGCGGCGCGGACCCGCTCGAGGACGGGACCGTCGGGGTCGAGCTATCGACGGTTTCCTCGAACGAGCACGGCGACGTGTACCGGTTCGAGCGTGTCTTCGACGGCGACTGCGCCTGCGAGATCGTCGAGGCCGGAGGGACGCCGGTATCGTCGATCCGGGCCGAGGACGGGGCGCTGTACCTGACCGTTCGTGCCGCCGACGTGGAGGCGCTGTCGGCGATCGTCCGCGAGCTCCGCGAGCGGTTCGACGGGGTCGAACTCCAGCAGCTGCTCCGAACCGGCGAGGGCGAGACGACCGACCTCGCGCTCGTCGACCGGAGCCGGCTGACCGACCGCCAACGGGAGGTCCTCGAGACCGCCCACGAGATGGGGTACTTCGAGTACCCGAAGCGGGCCAACGCCGGCGACGTCGCCGAGGCGCTGGGGATATCGCGGTCGACGTTCTCGGAGCACGTGGGCGCCGCCCAGACCAAGCTCCTCGATTCGATCCTCGAGGCCTGAACCCGATTCGCGACGGTGCGCCCGTGACGGACCGACGCGATCGGACCCCTACATTCACGGGGACGGTCCGCACACTCGGAGGTATGGTACGTCGAAGCCTGCTGTTTACTCCGGGGGATCGTCCCGAGATGCTCCGCAAGGCGCCCGACGCCGGCGCCGACGCGATCGCGTTCGACCTCGAGGACGCCGTCTCTCCGGGACGCAAGGACGAGGCCCGCGCGGCCGTCCGGGAGGTGCTGGCCGACCCCGCGTTCGATCCCGACTGTGAGGTCTGCGTTCGAGTTAACGCGGCGCCCGCCGAGATCGAGCGCGACCTCGACGCGCTCGCTGAGGCCGACTCGCTGCGACTCGACAGCATCATGCTCCCGAAGACGACCAGTGGAACCGACGTCCGCGATCTGGCGGCGGGGCTCGCAGAGCGGGATCTCGCTCGCCCCGTCCTGGCACTGCTCGAGAGCGCCGCGGGCGTGCTCGCGGCCCCGGAGATCGCCGGCGCCGACGCGACCGACGCGCTCGTCTTCGGCGCGGAGGACCTGGCCGCGGACCTCGGCGCGACCAGGACCCGCGAGGGGACGGAGGTTTCGTACGCGCGCCAGCGGGTCGTCCTCGCCGCCGCGGCCCGCGGGGTCGAGGCGATCGACACGCTGGTCACCGACTTCGACGACGAGGAGCTGCTGCGTGAGGACGCGGCCACCTCCGTTCAGCTGGGGTACGACGGCAAGCTCGCGATCCACCCGGCGCAGGTCGGACCGATCAACGAGGCCTTCTCCCCCGACCCCGCGGACGTCGAGTGGGCGCGACGCGTCCGCGAGGCCGAACGCGAGGCCGACGCGGAGGGACGGGGCGTCTTCGAGGTCGACGGCGAGATGATCGACGCGCCGCTGATCGCGCAGGCCGAGCGGATCCTCGAGCGGGCGAAGGTGTCGGGCGAATTCAACGAAGGTCCTAAGACATCCTAAAATATCTCAGACGCATTTAATTGTGACTGGTATTCGCTACGTTTATCCACCAGTCGCCGAAACATCCCTCGTATGACCGGGCAGGCGAATCCATTCGAGAGTCTCCAGTCACAGATCGACGAGGCTGCCGACTACCTCGGCGTCGACGCCGACGTCCTCGAGCGACTCAAACACCCCGAGCGCGTCCTCGAGACGAACCTTACGATCGAACTCGACGACGGCTCGCTCGAGCGCTTCGAGGCGTTTCGATCGCAGTTCAACGGCGACCGCGGTCCCTACAAGGGCGGGATCCGGTACCACCCCGACGTCAACCGCGACGAGGTCAAGGCGCTGTCGGGCTGGATGGTCTACAAGTGCGCGACCGTCGACATCCCCTACGGCGGCGGCAAGGGCGGGATCGTCGTCGACCCGAGCGAGTACTCCGAGGCCGAACTCGAGCGGCTCACTCGCGCGTTCGCGAAGGAGCTGCGCCCGCTGGTCGGCGAGGACCGGGATATCCCCGCTCCCGACGTGAACACGGGACAGCGGGAGATGAACTGGATCAAGGACACCTACGAGACCCTCGAGAACACCACCGAGCCGGGCGTCGTTACGGGCAAGAACCTCGCCAGCGGTGGCAGTGAGGGCCGGGTCGAGGCGACCGGACGATCGACGGTGATCGCGGCCCGCGAGGCGTTCGACTACCTCGACAAGGACCTCGAGGGCGCGACCGTGGCGGTCCAGGGCTACGGCAACGCCGGTTGGATCGCCGCCAAGCTGATCGACGAGATGGGCGCGACCGTCGTCGCCGCCAGCGACTCCAGCGGCGGCATCTACAACGCCGACGGCTTCGACCCCGTCGCCGCCAAGGAGCACAAAAACGAGACCGGTAGCATCGTCGGCTACGAGGAAAGCGAAGAGGAGCTCACCAACGAGGACGTCCTGACGCTGGACGTCGACCTGCTGATCCCCGCGGCCCTCGAGAACGCGATCGACGCCGACCTCGCCGAGGACGTCTCGGCCGACGTCATCTCGGAGGCCGCCAACGGTCCGCTCACCCCGGACGCCGACGCCATCCTCGCCGAGGACGACGTCTTCGTCATCCCCGATATCCTCGCCAACGCCGGCGGCGTCACCGTCTCGTACTTCGAGTGGGTCCAGAACCGCCAGCGCTTCTACTGGTCCGAGGAGAAAGTCAACGAGGAACTCGAGGGCCACATCGTCGACGCCTTCGACGCCCTGGTTGAGACCATCGAGGAAAACGACCTGTCGAACCCCCGGACCGCGGCCTACGTCGTCGCGATCGACCGCGTCGCCAATGCGTTCGAGGAAGCCGGCAGCTTCCCGTAAGCGGCCTCGAGCCGTAGCAAGCGCGATCGACCGCGCGTCGACACCCTTTTGGCCGGGCCGAACGGATCGCTTCGACAGAGCGTGATCCGAGAACGGCTCGTCCGGCACCGCGCCCGCGTCCGCCGGACGCTGATGGCCGCCTTTCGTGAGGAGCACACGCCTCACGAGATCGGGCTGAGTTTCGCGGTCGGGATCTTCGTCACGGCCCTGCCCACGGGCGGACTCGGGCTGGGCGTGCTGGCCGGGCTCGCGGCCTGGCAATCCTGGGTCAGCAAGCCCGCCACTGTCGCCGCGGTCGCCGTTCTCAACCCCCTGATCAAGCCCGCGGTCTACGTCGCGAGCTACCAGCTCGGCGGCGCGTTTCTCGGGGGCGGTTCGCTGCGTCCCGTCGACGCGGCCACGTCGCTCTCCGGGGGATCGATCACCGAAATCGCCGGAACTGCCGCCAGACAACTGATCCTCGGTAACCTCCTGCTCGCCGCGGCGCTGTCGGTCTCGAGCTACGCCGTCGTCACCCGGCTGACCAGAGCCCACCGGGAGCGGGGGAACGACCGACCCGATCGCCCGATCGTCTCGGCCGTGCTCGGACTCTTTCGTCGCTAGGGCGGCTCTCCGCGGCAATCGACCGCGAGGATCGCCCCGAGCGCGGTCGCGAAAAACCTCTACAGCCCGAGCTCGCGACCGATGACGAGGTGTTGAATCTCGCTGGTTCCCTCGCCGATCTCCATCAGCTTGGCGTCGCGGTAGAACCGCTGGGGCGCGAAGTCGGTCGTGTAGCCGTAACCGCCCAGCACCTGCACGGCGTCCTCGGCGACCTCGCGGGCGGCCTCGCTGGCGTCGAGTTTTGCCAGCGCCGACTCGCGGGTGACGGGCTCGCCCTGATCGTAGCGGTGGGCCGCCCGATGGGTGAGCAAGCGCGCGCGCTCGGTCTTGCGGTGCATGTCGACGATCTTGTCGCGGACGGCGTCGAACTGCGAGATCGGCTGGCCGAACTGCTCGCGCTCCTGACTGTAGGCCTTCGCGTGCTCGTAGGCGCCCTGGGCGAGCCCGGTCGACAGCGCCGCGATCGAGATCCGCCCGCCATCGAGGGTCTTCTTGGTCTGGTCCCACCCCTCGCCCGCCTCGCCGAGCAGGCGGTCATCGGGCAGGCGGACGTCCTCGAGTTGGATCTCGCAGGTCGGAGAGGCGTTCAGGCCCATCTTGTCCCAGACCGTCGTCACCTCGAAGCCGTCGTCCTCGCGGGGATCGACGATGAACGTCGAGATGCCGTCGTAGCCCGCCCCGGGGTCGGTGACGGCCTTGACCAGCACCGAGCCCGCCTCGCTCGCGTTCGTGATGAACTGCTTGGTGCCGTTTATGACCCACTCGTCGCCCTCCTTCTCGGCGACGGTGTCCATATCGGAGGCGTCCGAGCCGCTGCCGGGTTCGGTCAGCGCCCAGCCGCCCATGTGTTCGCCCTCCGCGAGCGGGCGCAGCCACCGCTCTTTCTGCTCGGGCGTGCCGAACAGCTCGAGCGGTTTCGAGGCCAGCGAGACGTGGGCGACGTAAGAGAGGCCGACCGAGCCCGAGACCCGGCCGATCTCTTCGGCGACCAGCGCGTACATCAGGGTATCGCCGCCGAGCCCGCCGTACTCCTCGGAGATGGGCACGCCCATCATGTCAAGTTCGGCGAGCTGGTCGAAGATCTCCTCGGGGAACCGGTGGTCGTCCTCGATCTCCTGGGCGATCGGCTCGATCTCGCCCCGACAGAACTCCCTGACCGTCTCCTGGATCATCCGGTGTTCGTCCGGCAGGTCGAACTCCATGTGCAATACTTGCCACAGGACCCGGAATAAACGCTCCGGAAAAACGATTACACAGAGATCCGGCGCGAACGCCCGGGAGTTCAGTCGTGGGAGGTCGTCAGACTGCGCTACCAGCCGCGGTCCCGATCGTCGTCCTCGCGGTCCGTGTCGTCTCCTTCGTCGCCGCCCTCGTCGATCCAGCCGTAGTCGCTCGACCAGTCGTCGTCCTCCCGTGACTCCGCTCGTCGGTCCGGATCGCGCCGATCCGGCGCGACCCCGCCGCTCCGGATCGCCGCCCGCCGATCGGGGATCAGATCGAAGTCGACGTTCGTGTCCCCGAGCACCAATAGCGCGTAGTACTTGAAATAGGAGACGACGGGCACCTGGATCAGTAACGCGGCGAGCACGAACGCGAGGGCGGCGCCGAGAAACGCCACCGCGGCGAGGACGGCGCCGACGTCGCCGAGCGCGAACAACACGACGCCGATGACGGCGAACGGGATCGCGACGACGATGCCGGCGATCAGCATCAGGATGCCGACGGCGATCCCGACCGCGGCCCGGATGATCCAGACGAGGACGAGGTAGACGACGTACTCGATCCAGTTCGCGCGAACGGTCCCCCAGAACCGACGCCACGCCGAGAGCACCCCCCGATCCTCGAGCAGCATGACGGGCGCGACGAACTCCGAGGTGAAGCGGTTGACGACGGCGTAGACGAGGTATATCGCGGCCGCGAACAGGACCGCGAGCCCGACCGCGCCGAGGTTGCCCTCGAGGCCGCCGGCGCCGAGAATCGAGAGAGTGACCGGTCCGACGCCGACGACCCCGGCGACCGCGATCAGCGCCAGCCGGAAGCCGAACAGTCTGATCCCGCGGCCGACGTTCGCGTTCGCGTACCGCCGAACGTGGACCTCCTCGGATCGGAGCGACTCGATGAAGACGAACTCCATGACGGCCGCGACGAGCGCGTACCCAAGCCACACCACGAGCAGGACGCCGCCGGCGATCGCGGCCGCGACGAGCGCCTCCTGGGGCACGTCTCCGAGACCGGGTCCGGGCGCCTGTTCGGTCGTCGGTCCGACGTCTCCCGCCGGCGCCGACGGGAATCCGGTTCCGAACCCGCCGACGAACAGCGCGACGAGCGCCAGCCGGAGCCACAGGCCCGCCCGTACCGGCGTCAGGAAGTTCCGCGTCGCGTCGATCGCGTCGCCGAGGTCGTCGACAGCGTCCATGGGTACCGAACCGTACCGTCGCCCAGCTGATAATAATACTGTTCCGTCGCCCCGCAGTGGCGGGGACGACGCCTCCTGGGCCTCGAGACGCCCCGAGAACAGGTTTCGTCGATGCCAGTTCGAGAGGCATTTAACGCTATGCGCCCTGGGGTCGACGTATGGACATCCGCCAGCTCGCTCGCGGGACCGTCGAGTGGGGCCGCATCGAGCGCGTCGTCCGGACGCTGGCGGATCGGTACGGCCGCGAGGGCGTCCGCGTCGAGTTCCTCGAGGCCGACAACTGGCTGTCGACTCCCTGCGTCATCGACGACGAGTGGTTCGTCAAGATCGTCTCCCGCCAGAACGCGCTCGTTCACGCCCTCCTGACGACCGGGCGCAACGTCGGCGCCTTCTCCTCGGGAACCGAGGGCTTTTTCGACCGGTTCGACACGCCCCGCGAGATGGTCGAACACGAGTACGAGGCGACCAGGCGGATGCGCGAGATCGGGCTCAACGCGCCGCGGCCGATCGACGCCTTCGAGGTCAACGGGCTGGGTGTGCTCGTCCTCGAGTACCTCCCGGCGTTCGAGTCCCTCGACGACGTCTCCGACGACGTCGTCGCGGCGCAGGCGGGCGACCTCTTCGAGATGCTGGCGACGCTGCACGACCACGGCATGGCCCACGGCGACCTGCGGGCCGAGAACATCCTGCTGTGCGACGGCGAACTGTACTTCATCGACGCCACCAGCGTCCACGAGGACCGGGTCGAGGAGACGACCGCGTACGATCTGGCCTGCGCGCTCGCGGTGCTGGAGCCCCGCCTCGGCTCCCGAGACGTCGTCGATGCGGCCCTCTCGGTGTACGATCCGGAGACGCTGCTGTCGGCCCGGCGCTTCCTGGACTTCGTCCGGCTGCGGCCCGACCACGAGTTCGACTCGACGACGCTGCGAAGCGAACTCGAGAAGGCGGCGGATCTGGGCCGCCAGCGCTGACGGCCGCGCTCCCGTCCCGGGGACCACGCGCGTGCAGGCACTGCCGACTTCTCGCGCTCGACGGTAGCCCGACTATGGCAACGCAACTCACCGAGGACGACGTCGGCAAACCCGTCGAGACCGCTGACGGGGAGCGGGTCGGAGTCGTCGCCTCCGTCGAGGGGCCGACCGCCGAAATCGATCGCGGCGCCGACGCGCTCGAGGCGCTCAGGGGTGCACTCGGCCAGAACGTCGACGCCGAGGACGAAACGGTCTCGTTCGGCGAGGACGACGTCGGCGGGATCGTCGACGGGACCGTCCGACTCGAGCGGGCCGGCGACGACGGCGGTGCGGAGCCCAACACCGCTGCGGACGCCGATACCGACGACGACGTCGAGACCGATCCGGTGATCGAACGCGACGAACGCACGGGCGACGACCGGCGCGACGTCGGGCAGGGGTCGGCGGCGACCGACGACCTCCCCGACGAGGACGGTCGCTCCGGCGAGGCCCTCGAGCCCGACACCGACGAGATGGACGAGGCCGGCGACGAGCGCCATCCCGACACCGAGGAGGCGCCCCCGGAGGGCGATCGGACGGTGACGAAGGACCGCGGGGAGAAAGAGGACCGCTGATCCGGGCGACGCCGCCCCGACCTCCATCAACGTTTTCACGTCGTTCGTCGTCTGTTCACGCATGAGTCGACAGGCCACCGAGCAGGTACACGACCACTACATCGGCGGCGAGTGGACCGACGGGAACGGTTCGAAGACGTTCGCGAGCGAGAACCCGGCGACCGGGGAGACCCTCGCGGAGTTCCGCCGGGGAACTGCCGAGGACGTCGACGCCGCCCTCGAGGAGGCCGACGAGGCCTTCGAGGAGTGGCGCTCCCTGTCCTACATCGACCGCGCGGAGTACCTCTGGGACATCTACCACGAGCTGCGCGAGCGCCACGAGGAGCTGGGCGAGATCGTCAGCCGGGAGTGTGGCAAGGAGATCAGCGAGGGGAAAGCCGACGTCACCGAGGCCTGGCACATGGTCGAGTGGGCGGCGGGCAACGCCCGCCACCCCCACGGCGACGTCGTCCCCAGCGAGGTCGCGGGCAAGGACGCCTACATGCGCCGGAAACCCCGGGGCGTGGTCGGCTGTATCACCCCCTGGAACTTCCCGGTCGCGATCCCGTTCTGGCACATGGCGATCGCGCTGGTCGAGGGGAACACGGTCGTCTGGAAGCCCGCCGAACAGACGCCGTGGTGCGGCCAGATCATCGCGGAGATGTTCGAGGACGCGGGCATCCCCGACGGCGTCTTCAACATGGTCCAGGGCTTCGGCGACGCCGGCGCCGCAATCACCGACGACGAGCGCGTCGACACCGTCCTCTTTACCGGCTCCGCGGAGGTCGGCCAGGAGATCGCCAGCAAGGTCGGCGGCGAGCCCGGCAAGCTCGCGGCCTGCGAGATGGGCGGCAAGAACGGCATCGTCGTCACCGAGGAGGCCGATCTGGACGTCGCCGTCCACTCGGCGATCATGTCGAGCTTCAAGACCACCGGTCAGCGCTGCGTCTCGAGCGAGCGCCTGATCGTCCACGAGGACGTCTACGACGAGTTCAAGGAACGGTTCGTCGAGATCGCCGAGGACGTCGCCGTCGGCGACCCGCTCGAGGAGGACACGTTCATGGGCCCGGCCATCGAGGCCGAACACCTCGAGAAGATCGAGAAACACAACGAACTCGCCCGCAAGGAGGGCGCCGACGTCCTCGTCGACCGCTTCGAACTCGAGGAGAGCGAGATCCCGGAGGGCCACGCCGAGGGCCACTGGGTCGGGCCGTTCGTCTACGAGATCGAGTACGACACCGACCTGCGCTGTCTGAAAGAGGAGTGTTTCGGTCCCCACGTGGCGCTGCTCGAGTACTCGGGCGATATCGAGGACGCGGTCGAGATCCACAACGACACCCCCTACGGGCTGGCGGGGGCGATCGTCTCGGAGGACTACCGCCAGATCAACTACTTCCGGGACCGCGCCGAGATCGGGCTGGCGTACGCGAACCTGCCGTGTATCGGCGCCGAGGTCCAGCTGCCGTTCGGCGGCGTCAAGAAGTCGGGCAACGGCTACCCCAGCGCCCGCGAGGCCATCGAGGCCGTCACCGAGCGCACCGCCTGGACGATCAACAACGCCGAGGACATCGAGATGGCCCAGGGCCTTTCCGCAGACATCCTCACTCGCGACGATTGATACGGTTTGCTGTGACGATTTACCGGTGCAACCGCGACCGCCCTGCGGTTGCACCGGTAATGACTCACAGGAGACCGTATGAACGACGTCCTCGAGCCGTTCTTCGTTTTCGACGCGGCGACCCGTCGGACGACGCGATAGTCAGCGACCTCAGTCGCGCGACGACTCCACTCGGCGCTGTCCCCAGAACCCGCCGTGTTTCTCGACCGTCAGGTCGCCCCGCACCTTCGTCTGACAGGACAGCCGTAATCCCGCGTCGGGATCGTGCGGCGGCGCCGAGAGCCGGCGTCTCTCGCGCGTCGTCGGCTCGCTCGCGGGGCCGTCGATCTCCACGGCACAGGTGCCGCAGGTCCCGTGGCCACGACAGTTCAGCAGGGCTGCCCGCCCGTTGTGCGGCGACAGCCCCGCCTCGAGCAGGACGTCCCGGAGGATCGCTCCGTCCTCGCAGTCGATCTCCCGGCCCTCGAAGGTAACCGTCGGCATGGGCTCCGTACGCGACGCGGAACAAAAGATGTTTGCGACCTGCTACCGCGGGGAACGGTACTATCCACTACCCCTCGGTACCGACCCTCACTCACGCTTACGGCGTCCAAAACTGTGTCACACAGTATGACGGATCACGATCCGTTCGGTCGCGCCGTCCGCGACTACTACCGCGGCGAGCGGACGGCGCCGCTGCTCGATCGCGACGGCGAACGGACCCGCGAACACGCCGTCGAGAAGTGGTACTTCGGCGACCACGACGACGAGGCCTGGCGCGACGCGTGGCTGCAGGGACCGCTGCTCGACATGGGTGCCGGCGCGGGGCGGGACGCGCTGTACTACCAGGAGCGGTTCGAGACCGTCGCCATCGAGGTGAGCGAACCGCTCGTGGAGGTCATGCGGGATCGGGGTGTCGACGACGCCAGGCTCGCCGACATGTTCTCGCTCCGGGAGACCTTCGACCGCGACCGGTTTCGGTCGGCCCATGCGATCGGTACGCAGGTCGGGCTGGCGGGTTCGATGAGCGCCGTCCGGGAGTTCCTCGCCGACCTTGCGGTCGTGACGACGCCCGACGCCACCGCCGTGTTCGACAACTACGCGCCCGAGCTGGCGGCGACCGCGGACGTCTTCGGCTACCGCGAGGACGCCGCGCCCGGGCTGGCCTACAGAGTGTTCCACTGCGAGTACGGAGACGCGGTCGGTCGGACGCTACTCTTTCGCCTGTTCGACGTCGATCGGCTCCGGGAGGCGACCGTCGGCACGCCCTGGACGGTCGCCGCGGCCCGGTACGGCGACGTCCAGTGGCGGGTCGCCTTCGAGAAGCGGTGACTCGTCCCTCGAGCCGAAGACGACGCTCGAGGGCGGAAGGCGAAAGACGCGGGCGAAAGGAGTGGTGCGGACGAAGGCGAGCCGACGGGAGTGGGGTCGCTCGATCCCGGGAATCGAGCGAGCGCGGCCGGAGCGACGCGCAATGCCGGTCTGACGTGAAAAGCGCCTGTAACCGGCATCGGAGACAACGTCGTCGGTGGATAAAAAAACAGCGGTCGAGCTCGACTACAGTCGGCGGTCCCGAAGGGCGGGAAACTCCTCGCGGACGTCGGCGACCGTCTCGGGTTCGATCTCGGCCGTCACGAGGGCCGGATCGTCGCCGCTCGAGGCCAGCGTCACGCCCCAGGGGTCGTAGACCGTCGAGCGACCCAGCAGGGTCGCGTCCTCGAACTCGCCGGCTCCGTTGACCGTCGCGACGTAACACTGGTCCTCGATCGCCCGCGCCCGCGAGAGAGTCTCCCAGTGTTCGATCCGGGGGTAGGGCCAGGCGCTGGGGACCACCAGCAACTCGGCGCCCGCGTCGACCAGCTCGCGGTACAGCTCCGGGAACCGGAGGTCGTAACAGGTCGTCACGCCGACCGTCACGCCGCCGACCGCGGCGGTCTCGATGCGCTCGCCCGGGACCAGCAGCTCGGCCTCGGCGGACTCGTAGCCGAAGAGGTGGTGTTTGCGGTAGACCAGCTGTACCTCCCCGTTGGCGTCGAACAACGCGGCGGTGTTGGCCAGCCCCTCTTCGGCGGGCGTCTCGACGGTCTCGGTCGCGGCGAGATCCTCGACGATGGTGCCTGCGAGGACGGCGATCCCGTGCTCCGCGGCGGCCTCCCCGAGTCGGGTAAACGTCTCCCCCTCGAACGGCTCCGCGTAGCGCTCGTAGAGCTCGAACGCGAAGTAGCCGACGTTGAACAGCTCCGGCAGGGCGACCAGGTCGGCGCCCCGGTCGGCGGCCCGCTCGACCGCCGCGAGCGCGCGCTCGACGTTGCCCGCGACGTCGCCGGCCTCGACCTCGAGCTGGGCGAGCGCGAGCTCGAGTCCGTCGGCGCTCACGGCGATCCCTCCAGGTCGCGCTCGAGCGCCCGGCGGAGGTTCTCGAGTTCCTCGTCCAGGTTGCGCTCGAAGAACGTCTCGACACCCGGCAGCTTCCCGTCGACGACGAACTCGTTCTCGAGGCGGCTCCCGGTCTCGGTCTCGACGATCCGGTGTTCGCCGGTGACGTCGAGTCCCTTCGAACGCCCGGTGAACTTGACGTACTCGGGGGGACGACGGGTGACGTCCTCGGTCTCGACGGCGACGGTCCGGCTAACGAGCGGGATCGGAAGCGCCACCTGCCAGGTCGCCCGCCGTCCGTCGGGGCCGTCCACGGAGTACTCCTCGACGACGCTGATCGCTTGGGCGCGGTTCCCCGGATCCGCGATGAACTCCCAGACGCGCTCTGGCGGGGCCGACAGCTCGAACGACCGGTCGACGCGTACAGTCATGCCACTACCTGGGGCGTTCTCGGGTAAAAAGACCACGAACCCTCGTACGACCTCCTGTACGCCGGTTCCAGAGCGACCGCAAAACGGCGCGCGGCGATCCGGGAACTCGTCACGGCGGGCCGTCTCAGCTGACGGTGACGCGCCAGGTCGTCGAGCGGGCCCGGCCCCACTTCTCAATGTCGACGTCGTCGGACTTTTCCGCGAGGTGGGGGAGGCGAGCGCCGACCTGTTTCGACGAGAGCCCGATCGCGTCCGCGATGTTTTTCGCGCGGAAGTACTCCTCGCCGCGGGCGGCGCTCTCGCGGAGGTACGACAGGATACGCCGCTCTTCGTCGGAGTAGTTCGTCATCGTCCGTACTCGACGTAGGTCGTCGGTGGTATTAACGTTTGATGCGGGCGGCGCTCTCGAGGGGCCGCCGAAACCGTCGATCCGATCGACGTCAGTCCCAGTAGAGGTGGATGGCGACGACCGCCAGCGAGCTGAACAGCATCGCCCCGGCGAATCCCCATGCCGCCGTGATGTCGGGGGCGCCGAGTCCCATCGCGAACGCGCCGATGGTCGCGACGGCGCCGAGCGCGATCGCCAGCCCCAGCCCCTTGTCCGTCGACTCCGATTGCGTAGCCATACTCGAGGGTTCCGAGCAGGGCCCCTTAATTGCATCCATTCGCGCAATCCGCCGGCGGCGTCGGCGCCGCTCAGGACCGACCGGGGACGGAGCCCTCGAGGTGGCGAACGAGCGAGCTGCTGACGACCTGTTGGACGACGTAGAACGCGGTGATGCTGGCGACGACGGTTCCGCCGCCGATGACCGCACCGACCATCACCGAGACGCTCATGTTCTTCATCGAGCTCGAGAACAGTACGGTGATGCAGTCGTCGCTTCGCATTCCGCGGGCGTAGAGCCCGTACGCGACCGCGGCGCTGAGGGCAATCGAACCGATCGCGACCGCGCCGACCGCCGCGAGCTGGGTCGCCTCGACCGCGAGGGTCGATCCTCCGACGCCCGCGTAGATCAGGACGCCGATCGTCGCGACCGAAAAGTCGTCCAGCTTGTCCTCGGAGACGGTCCCCCCCGGCACCGCGTACGCGAGTGCGCCGCCGGCGAGAACGATCGCGGCCAGCTCGACGACCAGCTCGCTCGCCGAGACCTCGACGGCCGAGTCCGCGAGCAGCGCGATCAGCGAGGGCATCGCGAGCGGCGCGATCCCCATCGACGCGAGGACGACGACGGTCGTCAGCACCGTGTTGCCCCCGCTCAGGCGCGTCCAGATGATCGAGCTGCCGGCGGCCAGCGGCGCGGAGAGGACGACGAGCACGCCGAGTAACATCTCACCGGAGAGTGCGACCGAGGCCAGCGGGTACAGCGCGACCGGGACGAACAGGTAGAGGCAGGCCAGCGAGACAACGACCGGGGTCGAAACGCGCTGGTCCGCGGCCTCGTCGACGCTGAACCCGTAGAACCCCGTGAATATCAGCCCGGCGACGAGCGCCGGGAGCAGCGGTTGGAGTGGGGTCGAAAGCGCCGGAACCGTCACTCCGGCGAGCGTCGCTCCGATCACGACCAGGAGCGTGCGCTGCGATCGAACTGCAGTCCGGAGACGGGCGATGTATCGAACGATGGCGGCGAGTAACGGAGTCGCCACTCATGAATCTTTCTCCTCTGAATATACCGAATTAAAATTGGTGAAAAACGGCGCGGTCCGGCGGCCGCGATCAGCTGATCGTCGTGTGCTCGGACTCCTCGTTGAGCGCGAGGTTCGCCGCGATCTCGGCGTTTCGCATCGCATACTGGGCGGTCTGTTGAAGGCTGACCAGCACCTCCCGCACCCGAAGCAGGTCCTCGTTGGCCATCTCGGGCAGTTCGTCGAGGATCTCGTCCTCGCGGTCGGCGATCTCGTGGAACAGCGACCGCACCTCGTTGGACTTGTCGTAGTCGCGCTCAACGGCCGCTTCGACGGCGAGCGCGGTGATCTCGTCGACCAGATCATTCAACTCGCGGATGTCCCGCATGATCGCGCTGTCGACGTCGAGGGTGTGTCCCTCGGTCTCCATGACGATGTCGGCGATGTCCTCGGCGTTGTCGGCCGTGAGCTCGAGGTTCTTCGCGATCGATCGGTAGCCGATCAGCGGGAAGCCGCTCTCGAGTCCGACCGCCCGCGCGAGGTTGGGGTTCTGGTAGGCCGTAAAGATCAGGCGCAACAGGAGCACGAAGATCTTGTTGGCCTGGCGTTCGCGGTTCAGCGCGCGCTGGGCGAGGTCGGGGTTGCCGTGGGCCAGGGCCTTGATCGCCTCGCCGCGCATCGTGCTGCCGGTTCGCTCGAGACGCTCGAGGAGGTTGTCGAGCGTGAAGTCCTCGGGGTCGACCGAACACCGAATCGAGATGTTCTCGGGGGTCTCCTCGATCACGCCCAGTCCCATCAGCTGGGTCTCGGCCTGGTAGACGGCGTTGATGTGCTCGGAGTCGAGCGCACCGTCCTCGCGCTGGATCCGGATCACTCGCCGGCCGAGGACGTACTGGGCGACGATCGCGCGCTCGACGGCCGGCGCGTCGAGTTCGTCGACGTGGATGGTCGCCTCCGTCTCCTCGGTGTTCGCCGACTCGGGCATCACCGTCAGCGTCCCCTTGCCGCTGGTTCGAATCGTCACCTCGTCGCCCTTTTCGACGTCGTGTTCGCCCGCCCACTCCGCGGGGAGGGTCATCGCGAGCGTCGAGGGACCGAGCCGCTGGACTTTCCGCGTTTCCATGGGCCGAGGTAGGATTTAGCCCACCTTAATCCTGACTATACACACAGTACATTCGTCACTCGTGGTAATATAGTTCTGCGATGCACGAGAATCGCGCACATCCTTAAACAACTTTCACGAGCCGCGTCGTGAACCGCCCCGTCCGGACCTTCATCCAGCCCCACAACTCCTCGTCGACGTCGTCGTCGTCGGTGTCGACCCGGAGCGCGTCGATCGCGTCGAGCTTCTCGCCGGCGGCGACGACCGCGATCTCGTCGGCCCGCCGGATGACCGCGGGCGAGAGCTGGTGGTTGCCCCGCCCGAAGATGAAGCCCTGGCCCCCGATCGGCGAGACGACGATCGTGACGGGATCCTCGAGGACCTCGAGGATCTCCGCTTCGGCGGCGTCACGTGCGAGGACCTCGCCGTCGCGCCAGACGTCGACCCCCAGCGGGGAGGCCTCGATCCCGAGTTCGGCCTCGATCGCGCCGACGGTGCCGCCCGGGCCGAAGACGTAGGTTCGGCCGTCCTCGATCTCGCGGGCGAAGCCCGCGGCCAGCGAGTCGACGCTGCCGCTCGAGACCTGCTTGCCCGACTGGACGTCCGGCGCGACGGGCACCGGGACGACCGCCCGCAGCTCCGAGCGGACCTCCCCCTCGCGGTAGGCCGCCTCGTCGATGTCGTTGACCTCCCGGCGCTCGACCGCGTCGAACCCGGCCGCGATCCGCCCGGCGTCTCTGGGGGTGACGGCGAACACCGACGAGTAGATCTTGACCCCCGCGGGCACGCCGAGCATCGGCATCTCGTCGCCGCACTCCTCGAGCACGCCGGCGACGTCGACGGCCGTCCCGTCGCCACCGACGAAGAGGACGAGGTCGACCCCGCGCTCGAGGACGGCCCGCACCGTCGCCCGCGTGTCCTCGGCGGTCGTCTCGGCCTCGCCAGGATCCTTCGGGGGTCCCTCGGTCGACCCCGCCCACGGATCGTACACCACCTCGGGGTCGAAGCCGGCGTCCCGAGCCGCGTCCTCGCCCATCGGACCCGCGGCCGTATACACCGTCAGGTCGTCGGCCTCGCGGGCCAGCGCCTCGAGGGCCTGCCGGGCCCGCTCGGGTGCTCGCGTGGTCGCTCCGCGTTGACGGGCCTCCGCGATCTTGCCGTCGGTTCCCTTCAGTCCGACCCGCCCGCCCATGCCGGCGATCGGGTTGACGACGACGCCGATCGTATCCATGGACGCCCTTCGGGGGCGGCGACAAAAGCCGTGTGGCTTTCCACCGAACGACACGTTTTCTGAAAGACTAAGAGGGATCGGATCCGACCGCGACGCATGAACGAACTGACTGCGGTCGTACTCGAAACGGAAACGGCGCTGCCGATGGACGTCGTCGGCTGGGGGGTCCTGCTGGTGAGCCTCGCGGTGACGATCGCCTGGATGACCCACCTCTACCGGTAGAACGGTCCGCCGAAACCTGCTACCGCTTCTCGACCGTCTCGACCCGCTCGCGGAGCCACGCCGCGGCCGCCGCGACCGCGTCCTCGTCGGTCCCGGAGAGTTCGATCCTGACCGACTCCCCGGGGTAGCTGCCGACCGCGACGTCGAACTCCTCGCGCACCGCCTCGAAGCGATCGAGCAGCGCGCTCTCGGGCTCGTCGGCGACGACGGTCTCCCGGTAGGTTCGGGTCCCCGAGAACTCGCCGGCGACGGACTCGAACATCGCTCGCATCTCGGCTGGCACGCCCGGGAGGACGTAAACGTTCTCGCAGACCGCGCCGGGGGCGACGCCCTCCTCGTTGTGCAGCGGCCGCGCGCCCGCGGGAAGGTCGGCGGTTCTCGACGTCAGGTCCGCCCGCGAGTAGCCCCGGTCCTCGAGCCACTCGAGGACGGTCTCGTCGGGCTCGAGGTCGCGGTCGAACGCCGCGGCGATCCCCGCCATCGTCACGTCGTCGTGAGTCGGGCCGAGTCCGCCCGTGACGACGACGGCGTCGTAGGCCGCGCTGTAGTCGCCGACGACCGACGCGATGTCCGCGATCCGATCGGGGACGGTCGTGACCCGCTCGAGGGTGACCCCGCGCTCGGCGAGGCGCTCGCAGAGCCAGGTGGCGTTGGTGTTCGCCGTCCGTCCGGCGAGCAGTTCGTCCCCGACCGTCACGATCGCGGCGTTCATGCCCGTGTCTTCGAACCCGCGGTTGAAATGCCTCCGGAAATCGGGACCGCGCTCGGTCAGTATATCAACTCTCCCGCAATGAATTTCCGAGTGCGGTCGTCCGACGGACTCTCGAAAATCGCTTCCGTCGGACCGATCTCAACGATGCTGTCGTCGAGCAGTACCGCAACCCGATCCGCAACCCGCTCCGCTTGGTGCATATCGTGTGTCGCCACGACGACGCCGATCCCTCGATCTCGAGCCTCGGACATCGCGTCCTCGATGACTGCGGTGTTTCGCGGATCGAGATCCGACGTCGGTTCGTCGAGCAGCAAAATATCCGGGTTGTAGGCTAGCGCACGCGCGAACGAAACTCGCTGAGCCTCTCCGCCCGAGAGTGAGTCCGCGTGTTGGTCCGTTTTGTCCGTCAATCCGACGATCTCGAGGGATTCACGAACAGCGTCTGCGGTCCCGTTCGAACTGACGATCGAGTGAAGTTCGCTGCGAAGGCGATCGGACCACGATCTACGGACGCGGAGCCCGTATTCGACGTTGCGAGCGACCGAGGCGTCGAAGAGACTCGCCTCCTGGAAGACCATCCCGATATGCCGCCGCAACGAGAGCCGCTCGGAGTCGTCGACGGACCAGACGTCCGTTCCGTCGAATTCGACGGTCCCGCCGTCCGGCTCGAGCGCAAGTGCGAGCATACGGAGCAGCGTCGACTTTCCGACGCCGGACGGCCCGATGACGGCGACGATCTCGCCGGTTTCGACGTCGATGGAGAGGTCCCGGAACACTCGCTCGGATTGATACGACTGTGCCACATCGGTCGCTCGAAGCACTATCGTTTCACCCCCTGATCGCCGAGTCGGACGACGATCGCGTTGACCAGCAACACGAGTACGACCAGGATCACGCCGAGTACCATCGCGGTCTCGTACTGCCCCTGACGGGCCTCGAGTTGGATGGCGGTCGTTAGCGTTCGCGTCTTCGAGATCCCGTCCGCGCTCGTAATGTTGCCGCCGACGATGAGGACGGAGCCGACCTCGCTGACGGCACGACCGAACCCAGCTAGAATCGCGGTGACGATCCCGTATCGGGCCTCCTTGATGACGACCAGCGCCATATCGAGGCGCGTGCCGCCGAGGACGCGAGCGGCGTCGCGGACGTTCTCGCTCACACCGGTGATGGCTGCGAGGCTGATCGCCGTGATCGGCGGCGTCGCGAGCACGAACTGTGATATGATCATCGCTTCCTTGGTGAACACCAGGTCCAACGATCCGAGCGGTCCCTGGTTAGAGACGGCGAACAGAACGAGCAGGCCGACCACCACGCTAGGGAAGCCCATTCCCGTATTGATAACCGATTTCACGAACTGCTTGCCGGGAAACTCGGTGAATCCCATCACGATCGCGACCGGGATGCTGAACAGCGTGCTCAGCGTCACGGCGATGAGGCTCACGTACAGCGAGACGGCGATGACACTCCAGACGTAGCCCTCCCTGAACGGCAGGTCGACGACGGCCGGAAGTAGTTGTGCAACTGACTCCAGGGGCACGGTCACTCGGTGGACGAATTGCTACTCTCGGAGGCGTTCCCGCTATCGGCGGAATTCCCGCTATCCGAGGCGTTCTCGCTACCCGACGCGTCGCTGCTCCATCCTTCCGGAACGTACTGCTGGAAGTTGGGATCCTCGGAGACCGCTTCGGGGAAGAACAACTGTTCGTCGTTGACCTGGTACTCCGAGATCGCGTTCTGTGTTTCGGGGCTCGTGATCCATCCGATGTAGGCCATCGCGAGGTCGTAGTTGGCGTTGTCGTGCACGCCGGGATTGGCCGCCATGATCCCGTAGGGGTTCGCGAGGATCTCCGGACCGTCCTCGATGGGCCCTTGCACCAGGATGACGAGATCGAGCTCCGAGCGCTGAGAGATGAACGTCCCGCGGTCCGAGAGCGTATAGGCGTCCTGCTGGTTGGCGTTGTTCAGCGCTTCGCCCATCCCGCTCCCGGTTTCCTGATACCAGTCGCCGCCCGGCTCGACTCCCGCCTCTTCCCAGAGGTTGCGCTCCTTGGTGTGGGTCCCGGAGTCGTCTCCGCGCGAGACGAACGGCGCCTCCGAGTCGGCGATAGCGCTGAGCGCCTCGGTCGCCGAGTCCATACCCTCGATCCCCGCCGGGTCGCTCTCCGGACCGACGAGGACGAAGTCGTTGAACATGAGGTCTCGACGATTGACCCCGTAGCCGTTGCGCATGAACTCGTCTTCGAGGCCGCGGGCGTGGACCATCACGACGTCGGAATCCCCGTTGCGCGCCGACTCGAGGGCCGCACCCGTTCCCTGTGCCACCGCGTCGACGGAGACGCCGTACATGTCCTCGAACGCCGGGTGGATTTCGTCGAGCAGCCCCGTGTCGTAGGTGCTCGTCGTCGTCGTGAGCGTTAGCGTTTCACCGGCTACGGCTGTGTCTTGCTGATCGGTGTCGCTTCCGGTCAGTTGAGAACATCCGGCTATGCTTGCGATAGCTCCCACACCGATCCCCGTAACGAATTGCCGCCGTTGTATCGGCATGGATACACCGTCGAACTAGCGGCAGATATAGCTTCCGCCAGCGGGTTGTCGCTACGCGCAGTGGGGAGTGTTCTCGGATTGTCACAGACACCCGCCTCGAGGACGGATCGACCGCCCTAAGTATTCGGCTGCGAATATCCCAGTATGACCGAGAAGCTCGCCGACACCGAGGGAGCCGACGTGGTCGGCACCCCTCGCGTCCTCCACGTCGGTCGGGATCGACCGATTCGGATCAGCACCGGCCACCGTCTGCTCCACCACGACGGCAAGTGTGCCCGCCCGCACGGCCACAACTACGAGATCGGCGTCACCGTCGAGGGCGAGATCACCGAGGAAGGGTGGGTCGCCGACAAGGGCGATATTACTACAGTGATCGACGAGTGGGATCATATGTTCCTGCTCGAGCGCGGCGATCCCCTGATCGAGGCCTTCGAGGAGGCGGGCGACGACGACGCCGTTGTCGTCCTCGAACACCCGCCCACCGCCGAGGTGATGAGCGTCGTCCTCGAGGCGAAACTTGAGGCGGCCCTCCCCGAGACCGTAACCGACGTCGCCGTCCGGGTCGAGGAGACCAGCGAGCTCTGTGGCGGCGGGGAGTTCTGAGATGCCCGTCTCCGACTCCTCGGACCGCGAGTGCGCCGCCGACCGCGACACGGGCGGCGAGGGGCTCCCGATCAACGAGCTGTTCTACTCGCTGCAGGGCGAGGGAACGCTCGCCGGGGTTCCGTCCGTGTTCGTCCGCACCAGCGGCTGCAACCTGCGGTGCTGGTTCTGTGACTCCTACCATACCTCCTGGGAGCCGACCCACGCCCGGATGAGCCTCGAGGAGATCCTCGCGGAGGTCGACTCCCACCCGGCGGACCACGTCGTCCTCACGGGCGGCGAACCCCTGCTCCACGAGGGAAGCGTCGCCCTGCTCGAGGCCCTCGACGCTCGGGGCTACCACACCACCGTCGAGACCAACGGGACGATCCACCGCGAGGCGCCGATCGACCTCGCTTCGATCAGCCCGAAACTCGAGAGTTCGACGCCGACGCCCGACCGCGACCCGAAAGGGGAAGGCGAGTGGGAGCAACGCCACGAGGACGCCCGTGTCGACCTCGAGGCGCTCGCCGCGCTCGTCGAGGACTACGACGTCCAGCTGAAGTTCGTCGTCACGGACGAGTGCGACATGTCCGAGATCCGCGAGCTGCTCGCCGACCTGCGGGACGCCGCGAGCGTCCCGATCCGCGACGAGGACGTCCTCCTGATGCCCGAGGGCGCCACCCGCGAGCGCCTCGCGGAGACCCGCGGTCGCGTCGCCGAGCTGGCGATGGACCACGGCTTCCGGTACACGCCCCGTCTGCACGTCGACCTCTGGAACGACGCCCCCGAAACGTAGCCGACGAGACAGACCCACACGATGACCGACGACACCACGCCGACGACCGACGAACCGACCGAAAAACGCGCCGTCGTCCTCCTCTCTGGCGGGATGGACAGCGCCACCGCGGCCGCCATCGCCCGCGAGCGGGGCTACGAGATCTACGCCCTGCACACCTCCTACGGCCAGCGTACCGCCGAGCGCGAACTCGAATGCGCCCGCCGGCTCGCCGAGGCGTTCGACGCCGCCGACTTCCTGCGGATCGAGACGGGCCACCTCTCGGCGATCGGCGCCTCGAGTCTCACCGACGACGAGCTCGAGGTCGCGGACGCCGACATGGACAGCGAGGAGATCCCCACCTCCTACGTCCCGTTCCGGAACGCGAACCTGCTGGCGATGGCGGTCTCCTACGCCGAGGCCAACGGCTGCGAGGCGGTCTTCATCGGCGCCCACAGCGAGGACTTCTCGGGCTATCCCGACTGCCGACCCGAGTTCTTCGAGGCCTTCGAACGGGTCGTCGACGTCGGGACGAAACCCGACGCCGAGATCGAGATCGAGGCGCCGTTCGTCGAGGAATCGAAGACCGACATCGCCGAGCGGGGGCTCGAACTCGACGTTCCGTACGAGCACACCTGGAGCTGTTACCGCGAGAACGAGCCCGCCTGCGGCACCTGCGACGCCTGCGCCTACCGCCTGCAGGCGTTCCAGCGACTGGACGTTCGGGATCCGATCGCGTACGACGAGCGGCCCTCCTATAGTAGCCACTGAAACTGTTTGCACACCGATCGCACAGTAGTCGTGCGATCGGGTACGCACTGACTTTCAGTGGCTACTATACCTCGAGGACGGGTCAGTGTAGCGGCCGTCGCCGAAAGCACGTTCGCACCGCTTTGCTCGTCGAACCCAGCTATAAGGTACCACACCGCATACGAGCTACCGGTATGGGATCGACACCGACCGAAGGGGTGGATCGGGAGCGGCACTCGGCCGCCGACGGCACGGTACCGGCGGTCGTCGACTGGCTCCTCGCGGCCGTCGTCGCGCTGGTCGGCCTGCTCTCGATCGCCGCCGGAAGCGCGCTCGCCGTCCTCGTCGACCGAGCCGCGCTCGCAGCAGGAATCGAGGACGAAACGGTGACGGTGACGGTCGGCACGACCGAGCTGACCGACGCCGAGGCGCTCGAGGTGGCCGACGCCGTCGTCTCCTGGACCGGGACGGGACTGGTGGTCGTCGGCGTCGGAACGGTGCTGGTCGCCGTCGGCTACCTCGTCGCGAGACGGCGCGCCCGCCGTCGGCGCGAGGCGGGCGAATCCGTCGACTCCTACGGTGCGTACGTCCTCGTCGGCGCCGTCGTCACCGTCGCGCTGTCGTTCCTTCCGTTCTCGCCGGCGCTGGGCGGCGCGCTGGCGGGCTACCTCGAGCGCGGCGAGTCCGATCGAACCGTCAGCGTCGGCGCGCTCGCGGGGCTGGTGCCCGCGTTGCCGGCGCTTGCGATCCTCGCGTTCGTCCTGGGTGGACTGGTCGCGGGGCTGGTGAGGATCGGTCAGGTCGGGGAGGCGGTCGTCGTCGGGGCGATGCTGTTGCTGTCGGGACTGCTCGTCGTGACCCTCGCCGGCGCCCTCGGCGCGGTGGGTGGGTACGTCGGCGGGCGGTTCGCGCAGCGTCGTGACCGTCGGATCGACGCTCGCCGATCAGCAAGCGACGGGGACCCGTAGCTCGAACGTCGAGCCGGCAAGCCGCGTCGGCTGCGGGAGGGTACTTCAGGACCGACCCCGAACGTCGCGTATGGAACGGATCGGAATCGTCGGCGCCGGTGCCGGCGCGGCTGCCACGGCGTTCGCCCTCGAGGACGCGACCGCCGAGACGTCGGTGACGGTGCTCGAGAAGTCGGGCAGGCTCTGCGGACGGGCCGCGACTCGCCGTCGGGACGACGTCGTCTACGACTACGGCGCGAACTACATCAAAGCCGACGACGAGCGAGTCGTCGAACTGGTAACCGAGACGCTTCCGACGGAGGGGCTCGTCGACATCACCGAGCCCGTCTGGACGTTCGACCGCGACAGCGGGATCGAACCGGGTCGCGACGCCGACGATCACAAGTGGAGCTACGAGCGGGGACTGACCCAGCTCGCCAAGCGGCTGTTCGCCCGCACCGACGCGACGATCCACCGGGAGACCCGCGTCGAGCGACTGGTGCGAGACGACGCGGTGGGAACGTGGACCCTCGAGGACGCCGCGGGCAACCCGTGGGGCCCCTACGACGCCGTCGTCCTGAACCCGCCAGCGCCCCAGGCGGCCGCGGTGCTCGAGGCGAGCGCCTGGGACGCCGATCGGCGCGACTCGCTGGTGGCGGCGCTCGGAGACGTCTCCTACCGTCGGGTCTGGACCGGGGTTTTCCACTACCCGTTCGAACTCGAGGTCCCCTACTACGCGCTGGTCAACGTCGACACGGACCACGAGGTGGGTTGGGTCAGCCGCGAGGAGTGCAAACCGGGCCACGTCCCCGACGGGGAGTCGCTGCTGGTCGTCCAGGCGAACCGCGAGTGGTCGGCCGCCAACGAGGGTCGCGATCCGGAGCGCAACCTCGCCGAACTGGCCGCGCTGACCGCCGGGCTGCTCGAGGACGACCGCCTCACCGACCCCGACTGGACCGACCACCAGGGCTGGCGCTACGCGATCCTCGAGGACGGCGCGCCGAGCGAGCCTCTCCGGCGGGCCGAGTCCGCGGGGCTGTACTGCGTCGGGGACTGGGTCGCCGGCGAGGGGCGGATCCACGCGGCGCTGCGAAGCGGGCTCGAGGTCGGCGAACGGATCGGCGCCGACCGCCGTCGCTGAGCGGTCGGTCGGGACGGCGGCTGGCGATCGACGGGATCGCTACCGGCACAAAAGGGGGAAGAGGGGTGGATCAGCCGGGACGGCGTACCAGCGATTCGGACGCAGTTGGGGGGAGGTCCCGGCTATATTTTCGTCTCTCCCGGAATAATAAATACTTTGTGGAGTATCTGGAATAAAATGGAGAAGGGCGCTTAGGTCGTCCGCGGCTCGAGCGCGACCGGGTACTCGGTCAGGTTCTCGTAGCCATCCTCGGTGACGACGACCAGGTCCTCGATGCGGACGCCGCCGACCTCGGGGTCGTAGATCCCCGGCTCGACGGTGACGACGTGGCCCGGCTCGAGTTCCTCACCCGTCGGCGAGAGGCTCGGCCGCTCGTGGATGTCGAGGCCGACGCCGTGGCCGGTGCTGTGGATGAAGCCGGTGTCGGCGCTCGGATCGCTCCGTAGCGTCTCGTAGCCGGCGTCTTCGATCACGTCACAGACCGCGTCGTGAACGTCCGCACCCGTAACCCCGGCCTCGATCGTCTCGAGGGCTGTCTCGAACGCCTCGCGGGTGACCTCGTAGCGGCGCTCGACCTCCTCGCTCGGTTCGCCGCGGACGAAGGTGCGGGTCATGTCGCCGAAGTACCCGGTTCCCTTGTCCCGCGGGAAGATGTCGATCACGATCGGTTCGCCCGCCTCCAGGCTACCGCTGCCGCGGTTGTGGGGGTCGGCGCCGTCGGCGCCGCAGGCGACGATCGTCTCGTCGAGCGCGCAGCCGTGGCGAAGCAGCGTGATCTCGATCTCCTCTTTGACGCGCTCGCTGGTCAGCTCCTCGCCGTCGCGAACGAGCACGCCGTCCTCGACCTCCGCGGTGGCGACGAGCCCCTCGGCGGCGGCCATCGCGGCCTCGTTGGCCGACTGGGTCGCGCCGATCTGGTTCGTCTCCCAGGGCGTCTTCCGGGACCTGATCTCCTCGACGACGCCCTCGCGCTCGACCGCGACCTCGAGGCCGCGCTCTCTGAGCCCGTCGGCGGTCCCCGTCGGGAAGCTCCGCGGGACGGCGATCGAGTCGACCCCGTGATCGGCGAGGAAGGCGGCGATCGTCCGTACCCTCCCCTCGTCGGCGCCGTGTTCGGCCACCAGCTCCTGGTAGTCGTAGTCGGCCCGTCGGCTCACGGAGTCGGCGTCGGCCTCCTTCCGCGCCCGGCCGTACTCCAGTCCCGAGACGAGCAGGTGGACCTCGCCGTCGGCGGTCACGAGCGTCTGGTAGGCGTCCGGCGCGGTAAAGCCGGAGACGTACCGCTGGTCGGAGTCGGAGTCGTCGTCGTCGATGAGGTAGCCGTCGCGGCCCCTCTCCTCGAGGACGGACCGCAGCGGGTCGAGATCGGTTTCCATGTCGGGTGGTTGGGGAACCCCCACACATAATTGCGCGGGTTGCGAGCCGGGACTACGGACCGGACCGGAGCGAGAGCAGTATCAACAGCATGCCGGCGGAGACGAGGCTCGCCTGGACGAGCCCGGCCGACGAGACCGAGATCCCGGCGAGTTCGTACAGCATCCGCTCGCAGACGGCCCCGGTCCCGATGAAGACGAACCCACCGGAGACGTACAGCATCGGTTCGCTGCCGCTCTGGCGGTAGCCGTGAAAGGCCAGGTAGGCGATCGTCAGGCTCAACGCGACCACGACGAGTTTCGCCCCGTAGGCGGCCATCATCTCGGCTCCGGGGACCGTCATCTCCATCAGTCACCACCCCGGAGCTCCTCCCAGAGCTCGGTGAAGTTGCTCGCGAGGTCGTCGCGGGTGTCGACGACGACCCGGAGCTCGTCGCCCTCGAGGGTCGCGTGTACCGACTCGACCGCCGTCCGGTAGACGCTTCGGTGCGAGCCGTCCGGATCGACGACCGTCTTCTCCTCGAGCAGCCCGTGGTCGTCGAGCGTATCGACGCGCCGATAGATCGTCGGCAGCGAGGCCTCGCAGGCGTCGCTGAGCGCCTTGGCCGTCATCGGCTCGTCGTTCGCGGCGGTCAGGATCCGGCGCGCGTACGGGTCCGCGAGCAGGTCCAGTACCGAACCGGAATCGTCGCCGGCGTTGGATTGCACGCACCCCCGTAGTGTCGGGAGTGATATATATCCGACGCTTTTCTGACCGAGATAATACCCGGGGGAACTTTGAGTCGTCTCCCCCTCGTGACCGAACGAGTCCCCGCCAATGAGTTCGTATATTCTCGCCTGCAAGCCTGCGATCGGACTGTACGGCCAGCACGACCCGAGCGCCGTCCTCTTCGAGAACGGCCGGCCCGTGTTCGGCATCGAAGAGGAGCGGCTGACGCGGGACAAACACGCCGTCGACACGTTCCCCGAGCGCGCGATCCGCGCCTGCCTCGAGCACCGCGACCTCGAACTCGCGGACCTCGATCGGATCCTGTTACCCTACGATCCGCAGCTCCGGTCTCGGATCAGCGACCACTATGTCACCGACGCGATCCGCGCTCCCGGGCTCGCCAGGAAGGCGTCGGCCCTCGAGAAGACTGTCGTCGACGAGATCCGGAGTCGCTTCCTTCCGACCCGGCAGGTCGAGGACCGCCTCGCGTCGATCGGAACGCCGGTGCCGCCCGTCGAGTGTCGCGCCCACCACCGCTGTCACGCCGCGAGCGCCTTTCACCCCTCCGGGTTCGACGACGCGCTGGTCCTGACGATCGACGCGAAAGGCGAGTACGATTCGACGGTCGTCTGGCGGGGCACCCCCGACGGACTGGCGCGAGTCCGAACCTACGAGCACCCCAACAGTCTCGGGCTCTTCTTCGCGATCGTCACCGAGTACCTGGGGTATCGGATGTTCAACGGTGAGGGGAAGGTGATGGGACTGGCGCCCTACGGCGAGCGCCGCCCCGAGATCGAACGCACCCTGCGCGGCCTGATCGACACCGGCGTCGACTACGACGTCACGCCGTTGACGAAACGCTGGGGCACCGGCTACGGCGTCGAGAAACTCGAGGACGCGTTCGGTCGCCCGCGAAACGACAGCCCCGGTCAGTTCGACCAGTGGGAGAAAGACCTCGCCCGTACCGCCCAGGCGCTCCTCGAGGAGACGGTCTGTGAGATCGTCGAGGCCTACCTCGGCGCCTCCCGCTCGAACGACGTCGCGCTCGCCGGCGGCGTCGCCCTGAACTGCAAGCTCAACAAGAGCGTCCGGGAGCTGGAGGCCGTCGACGACACGTTCATCCAGCCGGTAGCTCACGACGCCGGGCTCGCGCTCGGCGCCGGCTGGCTCGACCGCCGCCCCGACGGCGTCGAGCCCCAGACGACGGTCTACCTCGGTCCGGAGTACGAGACGAGCGAGATCGAGTCGCTGCTCGAGACCAACAAGATCCGGTACGCCAAACCCGACGACCTCGAGGGCTACGTCGCCGAGCGGCTGGCCGACGGCGCCCTCGTCGGCTGGTTCCAGGGACGCATGGAGATGGGCCCGCGGGCGCTGGGCGCCCGGAGCATCCTCGCCGATCCCCGCAGCGCCGAGTCACGGGACCGGGTCAACAGGTACGTCAAACACCGCGAGGAGTGGCGCCCCTTCGCCCCCTCGATGCTCGAGGACGCCGCCGAGGAGTACCTGATCGACGGCGGGCCCGCGCCGTTCATGATCGACACCTTCGACGTCCGACCCGAGAAGGTCGACGACCTCGAGGCGGTGCTCCACCCCGCGGACGACTCGACCCGGCCCCAGACCGTCCGCGAGGACCAGCATCCCCGCTACTACCGGCTGATCTCGGAGTTCGAGTCCATCACCGGGGTTCCGGTCGTTCTGAACACCTCCTTCAACGACCACGCCGAACCGATCGTCAACACGCCCACGGAGGCGGTCAAGGACTTCTACGGGATGGGTCTGGACGTCCTCGTCCTCGAGGACTGCGTCGTCGAGAAGCAGGCCGAGAAACTCGACGACGTTCGCGGTGGTGAGGCCGTCGTGGCCGGCACGACCGGCGAGTAGCCCTCCGAGACGTCGCGGGACTCCCGGACCCCCTCGAGCGAAGACCGCTCTCACGGGGGAGGACACGGAACATCCTCGGTCTTCGAGAGCGACACCGATCCCGTTTCGCTCGAGGAGTTCCCGTCTCGCTACCACTCACAATACTACCAGCATCGGTACCGTGATGGGGCGTCCCTTCCCAGGACCAGTATGGACGTCACCGTCACTCCCTCCCGCGTCGCGGGACGGGCTCGAGCGCCGCCCTCGAAGAGCTACACCCACCGCGCGATCCTCGCGGCCGGGTACGCAACCGAAACGACCGTCCGAGACGCCCTCTGGAGCGCCGACACGAAAGCCACGGCCCGCGCCGTCTCGCTGTTCGGCGGGAGCGTCGATCGCAGCGAGGACGACAGCCTCGAGGTCGCGGGATTCGACGGCCGGCCGGGCGTTCCGGACGACGTCATCGACTGCGAGAACAGCGGGACGACGATGCGGCTGGTGACGGCCGCGGCCGCCCTAGCCGACGGCACGAGCGTCCTCACCGGGGACGAGTCGCTTCGGAGTCGGCCCCAGGGTCCGCTGCTCGAGGCGATCGCCGACCTCGGGGGCGAAGCCTTCAGCACCCGCGGCAACGGGCAGGCCCCGCTGGTCGTCACGGGACCGATCTCCGGAACCGAGGTCTCGATCCCGGGCGACGTCTCCTCGCAGTACGTTACGGCGCTGCTGATGGCCGGCGCGGTCACCGAGGACGGCCTCGAGATCACCCTCGAGACCGATCTCAAGTCGGCGCCGTACGTCGACATCACGCTCGAGGTGCTCGCCGATTTCGGCGTCGAAGCCGAACGGACCGAACGCGGGTTCGCCGTCGCGGGCGGCCAGCGCTACGATCCCGCGGGCGGAGAGTACCGCGTTCCCGGGGACTTCTCCTCGATCTCGTACCTGCTCGCGGCTGGTGCCATCGCCGGCGACGAGGACGGCGTCCGGATCGCGGGCGCCCGACCGAGCGCGCAGGGCGACAAAGCGATCGTCGAGATCGTCGCGGAGATGGGCGCGGACGTCGACTGGAACCGCGAGGCGGGGACGATCGACGTCGCCGCGGCCGACCTCGAGGGGGTCGAGGTGTCGGTCGCGGACACGCCGGACCTGCTGCCGACGCTCGCGACGCTGGGGGCGGTCGCCGACGGCGAGACCCGCATCGTCGACGCCGAGCACGTCCGCTACAAGGAGACCGATCGCGTGAGCGCGATGGCCGAGGAACTCGAGAAGCTGGGCGTCGAGACGACCGAGGCGCCGGACTCGCTGACGGTCCACGGAAGCGAGTCGACCCTCGAGGGCGCCGTGGTCGACGGCCGGGGCGACCACCGGATCGTGATGGCGCTGGCCCTCGCCGGACTCGTCGCCGACGGCGAGACGACGATCGCGGGCGCCGAGCACGTCGACGTCTCGTTCCCGACGTTCTTCGAGACGCTCGAGGAACTGGGCGTTGCCCTCGAGCGCGAGGGCTGACCGCAACTCGGGTGTGAGGCCTGCCGACTCGCTCAGAACGTGTAGGCCATCAACACCTCGTCGACGAACTCGTCGTCGATCGTGTAGTGGTTCCGGCGGATCCCCTCGGTGTTCCAGCCGTGGTCCTCGAGAAAGGCCAGCGCCTCGTCGTTGGTCGCCGGAACGCTGTTGTACACCTTCCGGTAGCCGTTGGCTTCGGCCCAGTCGACCCCGCGGGTGAGTAAGGCGTCGCCGACGCCGCGCCGGCGGTGGTCGGGACGGACGCCGACGGTGAGCTGGGCCGTCTCGCGGAGCTTCTCGACCTGCGGGAGGTCGAGGTGGACCCAGCCCGCGACCTCGTCGTCGACCGTCGCGACGAAGAACACCCGCGACTCCACGGTGTTGTGGCGGGTGACGGCGTCCTCGTACAGCAACTGTTCGGCGACGCTCTCGGCGACGACGTACGACTCCTTCGACGTTACCTCGCGGATCGCGTCCACGAGCCCGTCGAAGTCCCGGTTCTGCCCGGGTCGGATGAGGTAGGTCGCGTCGTCGGTCTCGTACTCCTCGACGGAGCCGACGTCGAGCGCGAGCCGGACCGTGCCGCCGCTCTCCTCGAGGTAGCCCTTGGTCTCTAACTCCTCGAGCGCCGACCGGAACCGCGCGGGCGAGAGCGACGTCAGCTCCCGAAGCCGGTGTCGAGCCGCCGTCCCGTGCCGTTCGACGTGCTGGTAGACCGCCTTGCTCTCCTCGCTTTCGAACGTCGGCCGCTCGGGTGCGCGCATACGGGGTGTCATCGCACGGGACGGGTATAGTCCTTGCTATCAGGTACCAATGCACAAGGACCGACCGCCGGAGGGACTTTTTCCGATGGGCCCGTCGGCACGGGTATGCGCGCGTCCCTCGAGTCGCGGCTCCGCGAGCGGTCCGACGAGGACGGGATCGTCTTCCCGGCGTACGACGACTACTCCTTCGCGAACGTCCCGGAGACGGCGCTCGCCGTCCTCGACGACGCGTTCGAGCGACGGCTGCCCGCCGACGTCCTCGAGGGCGTCGACACGGCCGTCGACAACGTCGTCGTCTTCCTGCTGGACGGGTTCGGCTACGAGCACTGGAAGCGCCACCGCGGCGCCCACGAGTTCCTCCGCCGGATCGAGGACGCCGGCACGGTGGCCCCGCTGACAGCGATCTACCCCTCCGAGACGGCCGCGGCGCTGACCACCGTCGCCACCGCTTCGCCCCCCGTCGAACACGGCCTGCTGGGCTGGTTCCAGTACCTCGAGTCGGCGGGACGGATCGTCGAGACGCTCCCCTTCCGCACCCTCGAGGGCGATCCCCTCGCGGACGTCTCGCCGTCGTCGTCGGCGACCGAGCTGTTTGCCGGGCGGTCGATCTACGAGCGGGCCGAGCGGGCGGGGATCGACCCGTACGCGATCCTGCCCGCCGAGTTCGTCGAATCGGGGTACACCCGCGCGACGACCGCGGGCGCCACCCGGGTCGGGTACGACACCGCGACCGACCTCGCACTGTCGATTCGCCGCGCTCTCGAGGTGTCGGCCGATCCGGCCTACGTCTACGCCTACGAGCCGACGATCGACGCGATCTCCCACGCCGAGGGAACCGGGACCGAGCGCTACCGACAGAACCTCGCGGCCGTCCTCGAGCGCCTGCAACACGAACTGCTCGAGCGCCTCGATCCCGACCTCGCGGCGCGGACGCTGCTCGTGGTGACGGCCGACCACGGGATCGTCGACACCGCGCCCGAGGAGAACGTCGTGATGACCGACTGGGAACGGTGGCCGTCGCTGCGGGAGACGTTCCGCCGCGACGAGGCGGGCGAGCCCCGCCTGCCGACGGGTAGCCCCCGAAACGTCCACTTTCACGTCCGCCCCGACCGCCTCGAGAAGGCCCGCGGGATCGTCGACTCGACCCTCGACGGTCGGACGTTCACCCGCGAGGAGGCCCTCGAGAGCGACCTGTTCGGCCCCGGCGAGCCGTCGGCGCTGTTCGAACGGCGCTGCGGCGACCTGATCGCGGTCCACCGCAACCGCGGGCTGTGGTGGGCGGAGATGGACTCGATCGGGATGCACGGCGGGCTCACGGGCGAGGAGATGCTGGTTCCCCTGGCCGCGGCCCGGCTCGACGCGCTGCGGGCGAGCCGGTAGCGTCTCCCGTCGCTACCGGTGCCCTCTGGCCCCGCTCCCCCGCCGACCGCGGCTCAGACCGGGGAGCGATCCGTCGGCTCCGCGCTCGCGATCCCGACCGCGTACCCCGCGACACCGTCCGCGACGCTCATCAGTTCGAACGCCCACTCCTCGCCGTCGGCCAGCTCGGCGGTGCGCACAACCGCGTCGTCGATCGCCTCGCCGTCCGTGTCGTAGAAGACGGCGCCCACCTCGACGGGACCGAGGTCCTCGCCCGTTTCGTTGGACACGACCCCCGTCACCGTAACCGAGAAGTCGTCCTCGACGAGTTCGTGCTCCGTGATCGCGAGCCCCTCCATCGGCGGCTCGCCCTCGATGCGCTCCTCGAGGTCGGCGTCTTCGCTTTCACCGTCCTCGCTTTCTCCGTCGCCCGCGTCGTCGCTCTCGTTTCCGCCCCCGTCGGCGTCGGCTTCGTTGCCGCCGTCGCCGGCCGCGGTCTCGGCGCCGTCTCCGTCGTCGGATCCGTTCTCGTCGTTCTCGTCCCCCTCGGACGCGCAGCCGGCGAGGACCGCCGAGGCCGCGACGCCCGTTCCGAGTAGCACCGTTCGTCTGTCCATGCGCGAGCGTATCGCGTTCGCCGAGTTGAGTATACGCCGCCTATCCGGTGGCGACGGGGTCGTTATGGGACCGACCGCGGCCGTACGCCGCGCCTATCGTCTCGCCGGACCCGAACCCGTCCCGGTCGGCTCGAGTCGGTCGGGGCGACCGCGCCGCCGTCTTCGAGTCGACCCGCCGGTTTCCGCCGGCCGTAGGCAGGCCCTTCTTTGCGAAGGGTGGTTCGGCCCGGCCGGAACGGCGTCCGTACCGACCGTTCGCGCACAGCGGCGACGAGACCGCCTCGCGGGTCCCGAAGCGGCTCAGGACGCCTTCAACAGCAGCGTACAGACCACCGCGACGACCGAGGCGAGGACGATCGCCGAGGGAGACGACGGCGTCCCCGCGCCCCCGGACGCGGCGAGCGCGACGATCGCGACGACTCCGAGGGTCGCGAGCGCTCCGATCACGAACGGCCGTCGTCTCCCCTCGGCGGCGTCGGCTTCGGCCGTCGACGGCCGGTGGCGCCGCTGGAGCGTCCCGATCGCGCGAAACCGGCGCCCGTCGCTCGCCCGCCGCTCGAGCGACCGTTTCAGCTGTCGCCAGACGTCGACCGTCTCGGACGGGATCCGATGTCCGTACAGGATCAGGTAGTCGTACTCCCGAAGCAGCGAGCGGAGGCGCTTGTGCATCCACTCCCTGGATCGCCCGGTCAGGTTGTGGACGATCTTGATGCCGATCCGACCGTCGACGACGATGTCGCAGTAGTCGGACCGCTTGGGCCGCGAGATCGAGGCGGCCGCCGATCGGTGCCCGACCGCCTGCAGGTCGCGCCCGATCGAGCGCCGGAGCTTGCGCTCGACGACGGGCTCCGACTCGTCCTCGCTGCCGTTCATCCACCGCTCGAGGGCGAACACCACGTGCCAGTAGACGTGCTCGGTCTCGCGAACCGACTCGGATCCGGCACGCGTCGCCAGCCGGTTCTCGATCGCGAGGCACTTGTCGGACGCCGTCGGTCGACCCCGTTCTCCGCCCGGTTCGTTCGACCGCACACCCATACTCTCGCAGACACATTCAAGAAGTATGAAAGTAACTGCCGCGAGGCCGTCCCCGCCACCGCCGTTGCGCTCGAGGTCGAACGGAAGGGATCGTCCCGGGTCCGGGGCCCGGTCTCGAGCCAATCCTGCACCCATAAGTGCGCGCGCCACCGAGGGAGTGACAATGAACGGCAACCGCTTCGGTCGCCTCTTCCAGGTGACCACGTTCGGCGAGAGCCACGGGGAGGCGATGGGCTGTACCGTCTCGGGCTGTCCCGCCGGCCTCGAGCTCTCCGAGGAGGACATCCAGGCAGACCTCGATCGGCGCAAACCGGGCCAGTCGATGATCACGACCTCTCGGGGCGAACCCGACGACGTCTCGATCAAATCGGGGATCCAGGACGGCTACACGACGGGGACGCCGATCGGGATGGTGATCCAGAACAAGGACGCCCGCTCGGGGAAGTACGAACCGTTCATCACCGCGCCCCGGCCGAGCCACGGCGACTTCACCTACTCGGCGAAGTTCGGCACCCGCAACTGGGGCGGCGGCGGCCGCTCCTCGGCCCGCGAGACTGTCAACTGGGTCGCCGCGGGCGCCATCGCGAAGAAACTGCTCGCCCGCGAGGGGATCGAGCTCAAGGCCCACGTGAACCAGATCGGCGACGTCGAGGCGCCCGAGGTGAGCTTCGAGGACCTGCTCGAGCACAGCGAGGACAACGACGTTCGCTGCGCCCACCCCGAGACCGCCGCGGAGATGCAGGAACTCATCGAGGAGTATCAGGAGGAGGGCGACTCCATCGGCGGGTCGATCTACTTCGAGGCCCGAGGGGTTCCGGTCGGACTCGGCGCGCCCCGCTTCGACTCGCTGTCGGCGCGGCTCGGCCAGGCGATGATGGCCGTGCCCGCGACGACGGCCTTCGAGTTCGGGCTCGGCCGCGAGGCCCGCGAGTGGACCGGCAAGGAGCGAAACGACGACTGGGAGTTCGACGACAAGGGTAATCCGACACCCGTCGAGAACGACCACGGCGGGATCCAGGGCGGGATCAGCTCGGGGGAGCCGATCTACGGCGAGGTGACGCTGCACGCCCCGACCTCGATCCCCAAGAGCCAGCAGACCGCCGACTGGGAGACGGGCGAACTCACAGAGGAGCAGGTCATCGGCCGCCACGATCCCGTCCTGCCGCCCCGCGGCGTGCCCGTCGTCGAGGCGATGCTCGCGCTGACGCTCGTCGACTTCATGCTGCTCTCCGGTCGCCTGAACCCCGACCGCGTCGACGACCAGCCGGGCGAGTACGACACCGACTACCACCCGAGCAACCCGAACAACGAGTAGCCGACAGCCTCGCTTTTCCTCCCGGCGATACCCCCCTGCTCCTCGAGAGCGCGGCGAACCCGTCCGGATCGGAACTGCGCTTCGCTGCCCCCGTTTGCCCGTCCGCGTCGGCGATCCGAACTTCTCCGTGGTACCACCTCGTGGTGACTGCTAGCACTTATTGTGGATGTTACCGAACCCTAGCCTGTCATGGGAGAACTTGACATAGAAACGGCGGAGGGGAGACGGGAGGCGTTGCGCCGAATGTTGACCATCCGGGCGTTCGACACGGAGGCGGGCGACCGCTTCGCGGACGGCGAGATTCCGGGGTTCGTCCACCTCTACATCGGCGAGGAGGCGGTCGGGGTCGGCACCTGCGCCGCCCTCGAGGACGACGACTACATCGCGAGCACCCACCGCGGCCACGGCCACTGCATCGCGAAGGGGCTGGATCCGAAGTACATGATGGCCGAGCTGTACGGCAGGGCCGAGGGCTACTGCAACGGCAAGGGCGGCTCGATGCACATCGCCGACGTCGACGCGGGCATGCTCGGCGCCAACGGCATCGTCGGGGCGGGACCGCCGATGGCGACGGGCGCGGCGCTGTCGATCGACTACCAGGACCGCGACCAGGTCGCGGTCGGCTTCCTCGGCGACGGCGCGGTTGCCCAGGGGCAGGTCCACGAGGCGATGAACCTCGCGGCGACGTGGGACCTGCCGGCGATCTTCGTCGTCGAGAACAACCACTACGGCGAGGGGACGCCCGTCGAGAAGCAACACAACGTCGACAACCTGAGCGACACCGCCCAGGCCCACGATATTCCGGGATTGACCGTCGACGGGATGGATATCACCGCGGTCGCGGAGGCCGTCGGCGAGGCCCGTGCCCGCGCCAGGGCCGGCGACGGACCGACGCTGGTCGAGGCCGAGACCTACCGCTACCGGGGCCACTACGAGGGCGACGAGGAGCCCTACCGCGACGACGACGAGATCGAGCGCTGGCAGGACCGCGACGCGATCGACTCCTTCAAGCGGCGGCTGATCGACCGCGGCGAGCTCACCGCCGAGGAGTTCGACGACCTCGAGCGCGAGGTCGAGGCCGAGATCGAGGCGGCGGTCGAGTTCGCACAGAACGCCGATCCGCCGGCGCCCCACGAGGCCTACGACGACATGTTCGCCGAGACACCCCCCGAGATCGAGCGGTTCGCGGCCGCCGCGCGGACCAGCACTGACGGCGGCGAGCGGATCGAGGGAGGTGAGCGACGATGACCGCCCAAGCCGAACGCGAACTCGAGACCGAGACCGAGACGATGACGGTCCGCGAGGCCGTCCGCCAGGCGCTGCGCGAGGAACTTGAGCGCGACGAGGACGTCTACCTCATGGGCGAGGACGTCGGCCTCTTCGGCGGGGTCCTCGAGGTCACCAGTGGACTGTACGACGAGTTCGGCGGCGAGCGCATACGAGACACGCCGATCAGCGAGGCCGGATTCATGGGCGCGGCGACGGGCGCGGCGGCGACGGGTACCCGCCCGGTCGTCGAGCTCATGTTCTCCGACTTCGCGGGCGTCTCGATGGAACAGATCATGAACCAGATGGCGAAGATGCGCTACATGTTCGGCGGGAAGGCCGAGATGCCCGTCACGGTGCGCACCACCGAGGGCGGGGGGATGGGCGCCGCGAGCCAGCACTCGGGGACGATCCACACCTGGATCGCCCACTTCCCCGGGCTGAAGGCCGTCGCCCCGGGCACCGCCGCGAGCGCGAAGGGGCTGACGAAGGCCGCGATCCGGTCGGACGATCCCGTCTTCGTCTTCGAGAACAAGATGATCTACGAGCAGGAGGGCGCGGTGCCGACCGACGAGGACTTCACGATCCCGCTGGGCGAGGCCGCTGTCGAGCGCGAGGGCGAGGACGTTACGGTCGTCGCCACCCAGCGGCTGGTCGGCGAGTCGCTCCAGACCGCCGAGAGCCTGGCCGAAACAGGAGTGGAGGCGGAGGTGATCGACCCGCGATCGCTGTACCCCCTCGACACGGAGACGATCGTCGAGAGCGTCCGGAAGACGGGCCGGCTCATCGTCGCCGACGAGAGTCCGCTGTCCTACGGCACCCACGCCGAGATCATCGCCCGCGTCCAGGAGGAGGCCTTTTTCAGCCTCGATGCGCCGATCCAGCGGGTCGGCACGCCCGACACCCACATGCCGTTTAGCACGCCCCTCGAGCAGGAGGTCCTGCCGGATGGCGACGACGTCCGCGAGGCGATCGAGCGGGTGACGTAGTGCCCCGCGTCGGACTGGTCGTCAACCCCGCCGCCGGACGCGACATCCGGCGGCTCACCGGCGGCGCCAGCGTCGTCGACGACTACGCGAAGCGACGGGTCGCCGACTGCGTCCTCAAGGGGTTGACCGCGGTCGCGGACCCGCCGACGGTCCGGCTCATGCCCGATCGATCCGGGATCGCCGACCACGTCCTCGCGGAGGCGCCCGACGAACTCGAGGCCGAAGCCCTCGAGATCCCCCTCGAGCGCTCGGCTGCGGATACGCGACGGGCGGCCGCACGCTTTCGCGAGGACGGCGTCGAGGCGGTCGTCGTCCTCGGGGGCGACGGGACGACCCGCGACGTCGCCGGCGAGATCGGGTCGGTTCCAGTCGTCTCGGTCTCGACGGGAACGAACAACGTCGTCCCCTCGGCCGTCGACGGCACCGTCGCGGGCGTCGCCGCGGCGCTGGTCGCAACGGGCACCGTCCTGGCCGCCAGCGTCGTCGAGCGACACGGACGGATCGAGGCCCGCGCCGAGACCCCGAACGGGGAGAAGCGACTCGACGCACTCGCGGCTGCCGAGGTCTCCTCCAGGTCGTTCGTCGGTTCCCGGGCGCTGCTCGAGCCCGACGACCTCGTCGGGGGTGTGGTTTCGCGGGCCCACCCGGGCGACATCGGACTCCCCGCGGTCGCCGGGGCACTCGAGCCCCTTGCGCCCGACGACCCGGGCGGCGTCGCCCTGCGGCTGACCGATCCCGAGGACGCCCCGCGGACCGCGCGGGCAGCGCTCGCACCCGGCGTGGTGGCGACCGTCGGGATCGAGTCGGTCGAGCGGATCGGGCCGGACGACCCGGTTCGGTTCGAGGTTCCGGACGGCGTCGTCGGCGCCGACGGCGAGCGCGAACTCGAGCTCACCGACGCGACCGTCGAGTTCCGGGTCCGCGCCGACGGGCCGCGGCTCGTCGACGTCGACGCGACGCTCTCGGCCGGAAGCGAGGCCGGCGCGTTCGCGCTCGAGGCGGCCGACAGACCGCCCGCGTCGGAGGACTGAAACGCCGGGCGGTCGCTTGCGCGCCCAAAGCGCTATTTCGTCGGCCGTCGACGCCTCTATATGGGTAGTGAGGACATACCACAGACCGACGTCGAGCTCCCCGAACTCTCGCAGATCGCGTTCGTCGTCGAGGACATCGAGGACGGGATGGATCGCTTCGGCGGGCTGCTCGGGATCAGTCCCTGGGAGATTCACCGCTTCGAGCCGCCCGCGCTGACCGATCGCACCTTCCGGGGCGAGGACGGCGAGTTCTCGATGGTGCTCGCGCTGGCACAGCTCGGCGACACCATGATCGAGCTGATCGAACCGCTCGAGGGGCCCAGCATCTACACCGAACACCTCGAGGACCACGGCGAGGGGCTCCACCACGTCGCCTGCTTCGCGTTCGAGGACCCCCACGCGGTCGTCGAGACGTTCGAGGACGCGGGGATGCCGGTGCTCCAGAGCGGAAACTACGACGGCGTTGAGTTCTGGTACTTCGACACCGCGGACGAACTCAACGGGGCGATCTTCGAGACCGCCGCGAACGTCGACGCGATCCCTGAGCCCGACGCGACGTACCCCGAGTGATCGAGTCGCCCCGCGAGGGCTCTCAGAGCCGTTCCCAGGAGAGTTCGAGCGACAGATCCTCCCGAAGCAGCTGCGAGACGTGACAGCCCCGCTCGCCGAGGTCGACGATCCGCTCGAGGGTCTCGTCGTCGGCGTCGCTCTCGAGGCGAACCGTCGCGGCGATCCGTTCGACCGAACCGTGCTCGGGCTCGGCGTCGGTCGTGACGTCGATTCCGCCGACCGCGGCGTCGCGCTTCTCGGCCTGGAACCGAACCGAGAGCGAGAGACAGGCGGCCAGCCCGCCGAGGAAGACGTCGACGGGCGTCGGTCCCGTCTCCGTCCCGCCGGCCGCTTCGGGCTCGTCGTAGTGCCACTCGAACGATCCCGCCTCGATCCGACCGCTCATCCCCTCGGCGTTCGAGGCGGTGACGGTTCGGCCGGGCATCTCCGTTTCGGCGCCCGCGGCGTCCTCGCGGTCGATACCCTCGGGCAGCAGCGCCCACGGCTCCTCGACGCGCTCGACCAGCGTCTCGAGGAACCTGGCGGCGTCGGCGCCGTCGACGACCCGGTGATCGAAGGAGAGGTCGAACGGGAGGTGGCGGCGCCACTCGACGCCGTCGTCGGGGCCCCGCGTCGGTCGTTCGGCGACGGCGTCGACCCCGAGGATGGCGATCTGGGGCGGGTTGATGATCGGGTCGAACGACTCGACGCCGAGCACGCCGAGGTTCGTCACCGTGAACGTCCCGCCCCGCAGGTCGTCCATCGTGTACTCGCCCTCGAGGGCGGCCCCGACGAGCTCGCGACGCTCGCGCGCGACCGCCTCGAGTGACTTCTCGTCGACGTCCCGGAGCACGGGGGCGATGAGCCCCTGCTCGACGTCGACGGCGACCCCGAGGTTGTGCTCGTTCCAGAGGCGGTGGGTGTCGTCCTCGAAGGTCGCGTTGAACGCGGGGTGGTCCTCGAGGGCCGCAGAGACCGCGAGCAGGAGGACGTCCTGGACGGAGACGTCCGCCTCGAGCGCGTCGTCCGCGGCGTCGGCGGCGGCGAACAGCGCCTCGGCGTCGGCCTCGCGGTGGGTCGTGACGTGGACGGCCTCGCGGTAGCTCTCCCCGAGCCGCGAGGCGATCGTCCGGCGCATCCCGTCGAAGGGTCGTTCCTCGCGGAGGCTGCGTCCGGCGTTGTCGGCGGACTCGGCCGCGCGTTCGACGTCCTCCTCCGTGACCGATCCCTGGTAGCCCGTCCCCTCGGCGGTCGCGAGGTCGACGCCGAGCTCCTCGGCGCGCTTGCGGGCCCGCGGGGAGGCCTGGATGTCGCCCCCCGACTCATCCCCGTCGGCGTCGGCGACACGTTCGACGTCGTCCTCGGTGATCGCCCCCTGGTAGCCCGATCCCTCGAGCCCCTCGAGGTCCACCCCGAGCTCCTCGGCTCGTTTGCGTGCGCGAGGGGAGACCTTGCCCGCGTCGGCGGCCGACGCCGATCCCGTCGCCGAGGCGGCGCCGTCGGTCGCGGCTTCGGCGCTCGAGTCCGCGCCCGCGCTCGCGCCAGCCCCGTCGTCGGCGTCGGCGTCCTCGAGTTCCGCCTCGACCTCGGCCTCCAGATCGTCGATCTCGGCGTCGGCGGGGGCGACGATCCCGATCGGCGTTCCGGGGGGGACCGTCTCGCCCGGCTCGAGGTAGGTCCGCCGGAGGACGCCGTCCTCGCGGGCGTCGACCTCGGCGACGCTCTTCTCGGACTCGACCTCGGCGACGACCTCGCCCTCCTCGAGGGTCTCTCCCTCGGCTCTCTCCCACCCCAGAAGCTCCCCGCGTTCCATCTCGAGTCCGAGCTTCGGCATCTTGATAACGTATCCCATGGACAAGTTCGCACGACGAGCGAATAAAGCGTATCGGTGTTCCCGGCGAAACCCCTCGGCGATCGAACCCCGGTCACCCCACCGCCCGCTGGCGAACCGGTCGCCGTTCGTCGGACCCGCTACTGGTAACGACTGCAAAGTTACCAGGTAAATTGGATGGTTGTACATTCTTCACGATAGATGCATGGCAATCTATAGCAAAGGCTTTAGGCACGGTGAGACAAAAATTCGGATACGGCTGGCCGCCAGGCCACTGATTTCAATGAGCGATGACGAACTCATCTGGCGAGTCTCAGGCGGTTCCGGAGACGGGATCGACTCGACGAGCCAGAACTTCGCGAAGGCGCTGATGCGCTCGGGGCTCGACGTATTCACACACCGCCACTATCCCTCGCGGATCCGTGGCGGCCACACCTACGTCGAAATCCGGGCCGCAGCCGACGAGGTACAGTCTCGGGGCGACGGCTACAACTTCCTCCTCGCGCTGGGGGACTCGTTCGCCCGGAACCCCCAGGAGGAGGCCTACTACGGCAACGAGGAGATCAAACCCCTCTCGGAGAACTTGGACGAGCTCCGCGAGGGCGGGGTCATCGTCTACGACGAGGGGCTGCTCAGCGAGGACGACATCGCCGAGCTCGACCTGGAGGAACGCGCCGAGGAGAACGGCTGGCACGTCTACCCGGTCGACCTTCGCGGGCTCGCCAAGGAGCACGGCCGCGAGGTCATGCGCAACACCGCCGGCGTCGGTATCACGGCGGGACTGCTCGACATGGAACTCGAGCACATCGAAGACCTGATGTCCGACGCGATGGGCGGGGACATCCTCGAGGCGAACCTCGAGATCCTCCACGAGGCCTACGAGATGGTCGGCGACGAGATCGAGGTCGAGCACGACCTGCGCGCCCCCGAGGGCGAGCACGACGCCGAGCAGGCGCTGCTGTCGGGCTCGAACGCGATCGCCTACGGCGCGATCGACGCCGGCTGTCGCTTTATCGCCGGCTACCCGATGACGCCGTGGACCGACGTGTTCACGATCCTCAGCCAGAACTTCCCCCAGATGGGCGGCGTCTCCGAGCAGGTCGAGGACGAGATCGCCGCGGCCGCGCTCGCGGTGGGCGCGAGCCACGCCGGCGTCAAGGCGATGTCCGGTTCCTCCGGGGGCGGCTTCGCGCTGATGAGCGAACCGCTCGGACTGGCCGAGATGACCGAGACGCCGGTCGTGCTCGTCGAGTCGATGCGGGCCGGCCCCTCGACGGGGATGCCGACCAAGCCCGAACAGGCCGACCTCGAGCACGTCCTCTATACGAGCCAGGGCGACTCCCAGCGTGTCGTCTTCGCGCCGGGGACTATCGAGGAGGCCTACGAACAGACGCGGCTGGCCTTCGACATTGCCTGGGACTACCAGATCCCGGCGATCGTCATCTACGACCAGAAGCTCTCCGGCGAGAACACCAACGTCGACGTCGACTTCTTCGACCGCGAGGTCTCGCCGGATCTGGGCTCGACGCTGACCGAGGACGAACTGAAGGAGGCCGCTCACGACAACTCCGGGAAGTTCAAGCGGTTCAACTACGAGGACGCCGAGGACGGCGTCGCGCCGCGCTCGATTCCCGGACAGAAGGGCGGACGCTACCTCGCGACCGGTAACGAGCACTCGCCCGTCGGCCACATCAGCGAGGACCCCGACAACCGCGTCGCCCAGATGGAACGGCGCCTCGAGAAACTCGAGAAGATCCGGGAGGAGCTCGACGAGGAGCGCGACTCCACCCAGACCTACTTCGGCCCCGACGAGGCCGAGTACGGTATCATCACGTGGGGCTCCTCGCAGGGTGCCGTCGCCGAAGCCGTCGACCGCCTGAACGAGAACGGCCACTCCGTCAAGGGCCTCAGCGTCTCCGACATGATGCCCTTCGCCGAGCGGGAGGTCACGGAGTTCCTGGAGAGCGTCGACGAAGCGATGGTCGTCGAGATGAACGCCACCGCGCAGTTCCGCGGCCTGATCCAGAAGGAGCTGGGCCGGTTCGGCGACAAGATGACCAGTCTGCTGAAGTTCAACGGCAACCCCTTCGAGCCCGCCGAGATCGTCGAGGGCTACGAGGTCAACCTGGCTGACGAGGACCGCCAGCCAGAGGCACAGGTACGGATCGAACCCGCTGCAGGTGACTGAACAATGAGTGCATTCAACGCGATCGGTGAGGAACGAGAGATCGACCGGGACGAGTTCACGCCCGGCGTCGAACCGCAGCCGACCTGGTGTCCGGGCTGTGGCGACTTCGGCGTGCTGAAGTCGCTGAAACAGGCCCTCCCCGAAGTCGGGAAAACTCCCGAGGAGGTCCTGACGGTCACCGGGATCGGCTGTTCCGGCAAGCTGAACAGCTACCTGGACACGTACGGCTTCCATACGATCCACGGGCGCTCGCTGCCCGTCGCCCGCGCGGCGAAGCTCGCCAACCCCGAGCTTGAGGTCATCGCCGCCGGCGGCGACGGCGACGGCTACGGGATCGGCGGGAACCACTTCATCCACACGGCCCGGGAGAACCACGACATGACCTACATCGTGTTCAACAACGAGATCTTCGGGCTGACGAAGGGCCAGACCTCGCCCACGAGTCCGAAGGGCCACAAGTCCAAGACCCAGCCCTCCGGCAGCGCGAAGACGCCGATCCGGCCGCTGTCGCAGTCGCTGACCGCCGGCGCGACGTACATCGCTCGCACCGCCGCGGTCAACCCCAACCAGGCCAAGGAGATCATCAAGGAGGCCATCGAGCACGACGGCTTCGCCCACGTCGACTTCCTGACCCAGTGTCCGACCTGGAACAAGGACGCCCGCCAGTACGTCCCCTACATCGACATCCAGGAGTCCGACGACTACGACCACGACGTCAACGACCGCGCGGAGGCCGCCGAGATCATGCGCGAGACCGAGGACGTCCTCAACGAGGGCACCGTCCTCACCGGTCGGTACTACGTCGACGACGAGAGCCCCTCCTACACCCAGGAGAAACAGGCCGTCGGCGAGATGCCCGACCAGCCCGTCGCCGAGCGGTACTTCGACGAGGACGCCGAGTGGGAGCGCAGCTACGACCTGCTCGAGCGCCACACGTAGCGACGACCCCCGAGCGATCTTTTTCGCGGCCGCGTCCGGGTCGACAGGATTACGCTTCAGCGAGCTGACGGGACGGGTATGGATCCGGTTCGACGGTACCGACTATCGATGCTCGTCCTCGGCGTCTGTGCGCTTGTCTCTGGCGGCGTCGAGATCGCACGCGAGGGCTGGGACGGGGTCGGTATCGGGTCGGCGCTACTCGTCTCCGGCGGCGCCGTGATGGTGATCGTCTCCGCGACTGGAATCGAGGAGCCGACGCCGGACGTCGCTCGACGCACCGGGGTCTCGTCGGGCTCGGCGCGGCGCTGGCCGCGGTCGGAACGGTCCTCTCCCTGCTCTGAGCGGGCCGCGATCTCGCCTCGAGGCGGTCACTCCGTCGCGGCGTCGCTCCCCCACCCCTGCGCGAACCGTTTCGTGAGCGCGTTCAGGATCAGCAGAGCGACCAGCAGGCCGCCGAACGCCGTCGGTGAGAAACCGTACAGTAGCTGGTGGGTGCCGTAGGCGACCATCGCCAGCCCCATCAGCAGGGCGGTCGTCCCGGCCCGCCGCGAGACGTACTCGGGGTCGACGGCCTCGTCGTAGTGGACGTGGAGGTCGGCCCGGCCGCGAAACGCGATCAGGGCGGCCGGAACGAGGACGACGAGCCCGCAGCCGATCCAGAACAGTCCGAGCAACGCGTTCGCGTCGACCATCGACGGCCCTCGGCGGAGGCGGCGAATAAAACCGACGATCGTCTCGAAGCGAACCTTCACTCACGGGAGCCGACGTTTTCGGATACAAAAGTTATTTTCCGTCCCGAGCAAAACTATACGGTAATGAGCACCCAAGCGACGGAAGATCGTATCCTCGAGGTTCTCGAGGAGGACGCACAGGCTTCCTACGCCGAGATCGCCGATCGGGCGGACGTCTCGAAACCGACGGTCCGCAAGTACATCAACCAGCTCGAGGACGAGGGCGTCATCGTCGGCTACTCCGCCGACGTCGACCCGAAGAAGCTCTCGAGCCAGACCATCGCGATGGTCGGACTCGACGTCGCCAGCGAACGCTACGTCGAGGCGACGAAGGCGATCAAGCGCCTCGAGGAGGTCGAGGCCCTGTACAGCTCCAGCGGCGACCACATGCTGATGGCCGAGGTCCGCGCCGAGGACGGCGACGCGCTCGGCGAGATCATCTCCGAGGAACTGCTCGAGATCGAGGGCGTCACGGCCGCCCACCCCTCGTTCCTCCAGGAACGGCTGAAGTAACGCTCCTCGCGGACGCCGTCGGTTCCGTCGCTTGCCGCGGTCCGCCTGCTACGTTTTCCCGTCCCATTCGGCCCGTCGGATCCATAGGCGCTCGGTCCGTAGGCGCCCCCGTGACCGAGACGATACTGCTCGATATGGACGGCGTCGTCCTCGAGGGACCGGGCACGCCGCAGTCGGTCTACGACCGTGCGGCCGATACCGCCGTCGACGAACTGGGCCTCGAGCCGACGGACCGACAGCGGGCCGCCCTTCGATCGCACGGGTACGAGAGCGTCGAATCGGCCTGCGCCGCTCTCGGGACGGACCCGCGGGAGTTCTGGCGCCGGAAGGAGGAGGCGGCCTCGCGGCTCGCGGCCGAGCGGATCCGCTCGGGCGAGCGGGCGCTCTACGGCGACGTCGCGGCGCTGGAGTCGCTCGCCGAGCGAGCGACGCTCGCGCTGGTCAGCAACAACCGCCACGAGACCGCGACGTTCGTGGCCGACCGCCTCTCCGCGCCGTTCGCGGCCGCCAGGGGACGCGAGCCCACCCCCGAGGGATTCCGCCGACGCAAGCCGGACCCGCACCTCCTCGAGGAGACGCTGGCCGAACTGGGAGTCGAGACGGGGCTGTACGTCGGCGACCGCGAGACCGACGTCGTCGCCGCCGAGCGCGCGGGCCTCGAGGCCGCCTACCTCAGACGGTCCCACAACGCGGACGTTCCGCTTCCCGAGGCTGTGACCTACGAACTCGAGGGGCTCGACGAACTGCGCGAGGTTCCGGCGGAGCGGTAGGCGGGAGCCGACGGCCGCGCGCTTTTGCCCTCGCCGTCCGTACCGAGACCCATGCCCACCTACGAGCGCGAGACGCGCGTCGAGGCGCCCCTCGAGGAGGTCTGGCGGTTCCACTCGGGAGTGTCGGGGCTCGAGGCGGCGACGCCGGACTGGATGGGGCTGCGCGTCGAGTCCGCGACGGGACCGAACGGCGAGCCCGATCCCGACGTCCTCGAGCCCGGCGCGACGGTGACGCTGTCGATCCGCCCCTTCGGGGTCGGTCCCCGCCAGCGCTGGACGTCGGCGATCACCGAGCGCGAGCGGGCCGACGGGACGGCCTACTTCCGCGACGAGATGGTCGACGGTCCCTTCGAGCGCTGGGTCCACACCCACGCCTTCTACGGCGACGGCGACGAGACGCTCGTACGGGACCGCGTCGAGTACGAGCTGCCGTTCGGCCCGCTGGGCGCGGCGGCGACGCCGTTCTCGCGGGTCGGCTTCGAGACGATGTTCCGCGCCCGCCACCGACTGACGAGGGCGGCCCTCGAGTGACCGGTTCGACGCACGAACCACGTCCGTTTTGATCACGGCGACGGTAGGGACGATACGAATGAGTGCACACGACCGTGGACCGATCGCCAGACGCCGCGTGCTGGGCGCGATCGGCGCGGGAGCCTGCGTCGGTTTCGCCGGCTGCATCGGCGACGGGGGCGGGGAGGACGACGGCGACGAGAGCGAGAGCGAGGACGACGAACACCCGAACGCCCCGCACCTCGAGGAGCCGGGGGACGAACCGATCGAGTTCAGCCACGGCCAGCACTGCGCCGTCTGTGGCATGGGACCGACGGACTACTCCGACTGGTACAGCCAGCTCGCCCACGAGACCGAGGAGCGGGCGATCTTTTGCTCGTCGGGGTGTATGACCGCCTACCTCGCCGATGTTCCGGTCGACTCGGAGATCGTCGGCGCCTGGACGGTCGACTACGAGACCGGCGAGCTGATCGACGCCCTCGAGGCCCACTTCGTGATCGTCACCGACGAGAGCGGCGCCGACGACAACGACGTGATGGGGCTGAATCCCCGCCCGTTCGCCGACGAGGACGACGCCCTCGCCTACCTCGAGGAGTGGGACGCCGAGGAGCTGACCGAGGACGACATCATCGGTTTCGAGGAGATCGACGCCGAGGTCGCTGCCCACTACCGACCGGGACGGTTCCCCCGGGACTGAGAGTCCAGAGCGACCGTCCGGTCACCGGAAGCTGTTTAGTCGCGTCGTGTCTTGCGATCCGACGTGAACGCCGCCGACCTCGAGGTGACGCCGCTCGGCGCGCTCGCGTTCGCGATCTTCGCCGCCAGCACGAGCGCGATTCTGGTCCGCTGGAGCGGCGCGCCGAGTTCGGTCGCCGCGTTCTACCGAGTGCTGTTCACGACGGTGATCGTCGCGCCGATCGCCCTGGCGCGGCACCGCGAGGAGTTCACCCGCCTCTCGGGGCGCGACCTGGGACTCGCCGTCGTCGCCGGGGTCGCGCTCGCGATCCACTTCGCGGCCTGGTTCGAGAGCCTGGACCACACGAGCGTCGCCGCCAGCGTCACGCTGGTCCAGACCCAGCCGATCTTCGTCGCCCTCGGCGCGGCCCTGGTTCTGGGTGAACGCGTCGACCACGGGACGGGCGTCGGCATCGTCGTCGCCCTGCTCGGGGCGACCGCGATGTCGCTGGGCGACGCCGGCGAGGCGCCGATCGCGGGCGCGACGGCCTACGGCAACGCCCTCGCGGTCCTCGGGGCTGTCACCGTCGCGGGCTACGTTCTCGCGGGGCGGTCGATCCGCCAGCGCGTCTCGCTGTTTCCCTACGTGACCGTGGTCTACGCGGCCTGTACGCTGTCGCTGTTCGCGCTCGTCGGCGCGCAGGGCCACGCCTACCTCGCCTACCCCCCGCGGGAGTGGCTGCTCTTTCTCGGGATGGCGATCGGCCCCGGAGTCTTCGGTCACACGGTCGTCAACTGGGCGCTGAAACACCTCGAGTCCGTCGTCGTCAGCGTCACCTGGCTGGGCGAGCCCGTCGGCGCGACGCTGCTCGCGCTCGTCCTGCTCGCCGAGGTGCCCGACGCGATCACGGTCGCGGGCGGGCTCGTCGTCCTCGCCGGAATCTACGCGACGACGATCGAGCACGAGCGAGCCCCGTGATCGTCGCTCACTCCGAGAGCCCCTCGAGGTAGGCCCTGCCGTCGTCGGTGATCACGTAGACGCCGCTCGAGATCTGCCGGACGTGACCCGCCGACTGGAGTTCGTAACACCGTTCGGTGATCGTCACGGGGTGGGTCTCGAACTCGTCGGCCAGCGACGCCATCTCGGCCGGCCCCCGCTCGGCAAGCGTGGCTAACAGCGCTTGATCCGAGCATCCGTGCATATATGATAATACTTCACACACCAATGCGGGATATAAGGATTTCGGCGCGGTCGGGACTCGGGGATCGATCGCGTGTTCCGGGGTCGCGATCGGACGGTCGTCTTCCCGGCGACCCGGGACGCCCACGAGACCGCGGCCGAACTGACTATCTGCTAGAGAGTACCTAGCTAGCTTATCGTCGCGGCCGTCGAAGGCTTCGTCGGTGAGTCAGCGATGGCCACGAGAGAGGAAACGACAGTTAACGGCGTCGACGTCTCCGCCCTCGAGGGTGCTATCGAGGCGATCGACGAGGACGCCGCCGTCGGGGCGTTCACGTTTCGGGCGGAAACCGAGTGGGAGGACGCGCTGCGGGCGACGACGACCATCGACGAGTTCGACCAGGCGGGAGAAACCGTCCACACGCGGGAGTTCACGCTTCAAGGGGACGAACCGGAGGAGATCCTGGGCGAGCGAACGGCCCCCAACGCCGTCGAGACGCTGCTCGGCGCGCTCGGCTCGTGTCTGGCCGTCGGCTACGCGGCGAACGCCGCGGCCATGGGAATCGAACTGGACGCCCTCCGCTTCGAGATGGAGGGCGACGTGGACCTGCGGGGCTTCCTCGGGCTCGACGAGGACGTCCGTCCCGGCTACGAGTCGATCGCCTGCACGACCCGCATCGAGGCGGACGCCACGGAGGAACAACTCGAGGAGCTGCGCGAGCGCGTCGAGGCGACCTCGCCGCTGATGGACGCCATCACCAACGAGGTGGCGCTCGTGACCCGACTCGAGATCGAGTGAGACGCCGTCCGTCCGGGACGGCCTTTTTCGCGACTGCACTCCCGATAACGCCGGCGTCACCTCGTAACACCGCCGTGAGGGAAACGTCTCAAGGCTCGAGCGCCTCCCCCCGGTATGGCACTCGAGACGCCCGGCCTCCACCACGTGACCGCGATCGCCGGCGACCCGCAGCGAAACGCCGACTTCTACGTGGGCACGCTCGGACTACGCCTCGTCAAGCGGACCGTCAACCACGACGATCCCGGAACCTACCACCTCTACTTCGGCGACGGGGAGGGGACGCCCGGGACGAACGTCACCTTCTTCCCGTGGACCGACGAGGGCCGTCCCGGGCAGTTCGGCGCGGGACAGCCGCAGACGATCGCCTACCGGATCCCGCCGGGGTCGGTCGACTACTGGCGCGACCGCCTCGAGTCGCGGGACGTCGCGGTCGACCGCGAGGACCGGTTCGGCGAGACGGTGCTCCGATTCGAGGATCCCGACGGGATCGGTCTCGAGCTTGTTGCCGCGAGCGAGGCCCAACGGACCTCGGATAACGCGAGCGGTAACACCGCAGGCGGTGCCTCGAACGCGACCCCCTGGACCGAGGGTCCGGTTTCCGCTGAACACCAGCTGCAGGGTTTTCACGCCGTGACCCTCGCGATCGGCTCGTTCGACGCGACCGCGGCCGTGTTGACCGACGTGCTGGGCTACGAACTCGAGGACGAGGCGGACGGCCGACGGCGCTACCGGGCCGCGGCGGGCGGTCCGGGCTCGATCGTCGACCTCGTCGAGACCGACCTCGGACGCGGTCAGATGGGCGTCGGGACGGTCCACCACGTCGCCTTCGCGGCCGCGGACGTCGAGGAACAGCAACGGTGGCGCGAGGCCTTCGCCGACCACGGGCTCTCGCCGACCGAGGTGATCGACCGCAAGTACTTCCGCTCGATCTATGTCCGCGAGCCCGGCGGCGTCCTCTTCGAGATGGCGACGACGGGCCCCGGGTTCGCCGTCGACGAGGATCCCACGGAGCTGGGGTCCGAACTCGTCCTTCCCGAGCGCCTCGAGGACGAGCGCGAGCGGATCGAGGCCCAGCTCCCGCCGTTCGACGGGCCCACCGTCGACGCGAGCGACTGACCTCGTCCCCCGGCTGACGCCGCTGTCGGTTTTTACTACGCCCGCTCCCTACGGGGAGTCATGACCGCGAACGATCCGACGCCGCGCGAGGCTTCCTTCCGATTCGAGTACCACCCGGCGACGATCAGGTTCGGCGCGGGCTGTGCCGACGCCCTCGAGGACGAACTCGAGCGACTGGGCCTCGAGCGAGCGCTCGTGGTCTGTGGCGCCACGGTCGGGAGCACGCCCGAGGTGATCGACCCCGTCCGCGAGGGACTGGGCGATCGGCTGGCGGGCGTCTTCGACGAGACGACCCCCGACAAACGGCTCGGAACGGCGTTCGACGGGCTAGATCGCTTCGAGGACGCCGATGCCGACGCCGTCGTCGCCCTCGGCGGCGGGAGCAGCCTCGACGTCGCGAAGGCGGTAAGCGCCCTCGCGGCGAGCGACCGCTCGCGGGATCGGATCGCCGAGGAGTTCGCCCAGACGGGCACGATCGACGTTCCCGACGACCCGGTCCCGATCGTCGCCGTTCCGACCACGCTGGCCGGCGCCGCCCTCTCGACGGGCGCCGGGATCACCGCCGCGCCCGACTCGGGGCTGGTCGACGAGGAACTCGGGGGCGGAATCTCCGACCCCGGGCTGATGCCGACCGCGGCGTTCTACGACCCCGAGCTGGTCGCGACGACGCCCGACTCGATCCTCGCGGGATCGGCGATGAACGGTTTCGACAAGGGCCTCGAGACGATCTACGCCGCCAACGCGACGCCCGTGACCGACGCGACGGCCCGACACGGCCTCGAGAAGCTCGAGGACGGGCTCGAGGCGTTCGGGCGGGGCGATCGCGACCTCGCGGTCTACGAAACCCTGCTCGAGGGTCTACTCCTCGTCCAGTACGGGATCTCCCGTCCCGACGGGACGACGCTGTCGGTCGTCCACGCCTTCGGCCACGGGCTGCGGGACGCCTACGACCTCCAGCAGGGGGTCGCCCACGCGGTCGTCGTCCCCCACGTCCTGCGCTACCTCTTCGAACAGGAAGGCGTCGACGCGCGGGCCGGGCTGCTCGCGGACGCGCTGGGCGTCGGCGAGGCCGCCGACCACGGCGCCGCGGTCGTCGATCGGGTCGCGGAGCTGCGCGACGAACTCGGCCTTCCGTTCCGCCTGCGAGACCTCGAGCCCGTCGCGGACGACGAGTTCGGCGACGTCGCGGAGGCGATCCTCGCCGACGGCTTCATGGCGAACGCCCCGCCGGGCCTGGACCCGACCGTCGAGGAGATCGAGAGCGTGCTCGAGGAAGCGTGGTAGTTCCGCAGTAGGGTGGTCGGACGGTTTTCTATCTGTCTCGACTGACCCTGACCGTACTGGTAGCCGTCTCGAGTGGGATTTATTCGAGCCCGTGTCGTATCCCTCACATGGTATCGTTTGACGAAGAGCAGGCCGAAGCTGAGGCTCTCGACCGGTTACAAGGTCTCGGATTGTCCCAGTACGAGGCGCAGACGCTACTCAACCTCCTTCGGCTCGGCACAGGAACGACACAGGATATTACCCGCGTCAACGGTGTGCCGCGCACTCGCGTGTACGAGGCGACCGATCGGCTCCACGAACTGGGCTTCATCGACATTCAGCACACGACGCCGCGAAAATTCACGGTGATCTCGGAGGAGACGATCATCCGAACGCTCAACGTGAGACGCGAGAACACGATCACCGAGCTTGCGGAGTGTCTGGAAAAGATCGGGCCGGCCGAGCCACAACGCGAACAGTTCGGCGTCTGGACGGTGACCGGACGGGAGGCGGTAGCGTCTCGTATCGACGAGTTCATCGCCGGCGCAGACGAGCAAATCGTCTACATGACCGTCGATGAGTTACTCACTGACGAGCATCTCGACCGCCTTCAGGCTGCCGATGACCGCAGAGTAGACATCCATTTCGCGGGAATTTCGGACGATGTGCAAGACCGAATTCAGGAAACGGTGCCGTCAGCCGAACTGTTCGAAACCTTGTGGGAGTGGGGAGATACTCCCGCCGGGAGCCTGTTGATCACCGACGAGGAGACCGCACTCGTGAGCGCTCTCGTGAACGGTTCCGGCGACGCTGATGAGATCGAAGAAACGGCAATCTGGGGCGCGGGCGATCGAAATAGCCTCGTCGTCGTCCTCCGAGCGATCTTCACGTGGCGGCTCGACGAAACGCAAGGGGGATGAACGTGAGGCGTTCACTCGGAAAATCACAGTGCATTTATGAGTATCGTTAGCATAGGTCGGCTATGAGTGAAGGCATCCCCGCGGGCGACGGGGGCGGGTCCGATTCGACCACTATCCATTTCCAGAGACGATACGATTGGTCGGCCACCTCACCGAGCATTGCCATAGTCACCGCTCTCGCAACCGTTATCGGCGTCGATACGACCGAACTCGACTGGACCTTACACGATTACATCGATCCGGAAGCGCTCGATGCGCTCGTCCGAGACCAACAGTCAGAACGGATCACCGTCTCCTTCGCCGTTGATCGCTACCGAATTCGGTTCGACGGCGACGAGCTGCGTGTCCGCTCTCGTGACCGATAACCGCGTATCGATAGCGACAGTCCGCAGAATCTAACGCTCGAGGTCGGCCGATGCGGGCGGTTCGACGCCCCGTCGCTGGGGTTCCATCCCGTCGTGAAGCGGCGAGACGAGCCTGAGCATCGAGACGACGAGCACCGTCGCTCCGGCCGCGAGGACGACCAGGACGGTCGGCTCGGCGAGGTGGACGACCTCGAGGACGGAGAGTCCGAACCCGCCCGTGATCAGCGAGCCGAGCGTCCAACTGCCCAGCCAGTCGGGGACGGCCGCGAGCAGCCGTTCCCGGAAGAACGCCGCGTAGGCGAACCCGGCCCAGACCCCGACGACGAGCGCGAGCCAGCCGTCGCCGAGGGCGAGCCCGCCCAGATCGCTCGACGCGAACCAGGCGAACAGGGGGAGTCCGACGAGCAGGGCGAGGAACTCGCCCGCCCGTCCCGACGGGGTGGTCCAGTCGCCGTCCTCGTCGCGGAACGGGTCGAGCGGAGTTCGCGCCATTGCTCGTCCGTTCGGCGAGGATCGAGTTGAATGTTTTCCTGGCCGACACGACGCCCCGTTCCGGCACGTCCCTCCGCAAGCGCGGGATACTCCGGTCCGAAGCCCGTCCGTCGAGCCACGATGAGCGAGATGACCGCCTACGCGCTCGAGGAGTACGGCGATCCCGACAACTTCGCGGAGACGACCGTCGAGGTTCCCGACCCCGGTCCCGAGGAGATCCGCGTCGAGGTCGCCGCGACCAGCCTCAACCCGGTCGACTACAAGATCCGCCGGGGCGACCTGGCCGATATCGGTCCCGAGATGCCCGCAATCTTGCACTGTGACGTCTCGGGGGTCGTCGACGCCGTCGGCGAGGACGTCGAGGCCTTCGAGGCGGGCGACGAGGTCTACGGGATGCCCGGCGGCGCGGGCCGCCAGGGCGCGCTCGCGGAGTACGTCGTCGGCCACGCGGGGACGTTCGCCCGCGCGCCTGAGGCGATTTCGCTCGAGGAGAGCGCGGCCCTGCCCGTCGTCGCGCTCACGGCGTGGGAGATGCTCGCCGACAAGACGAGCGTCGACATCGGCGAGGAGGTGCTGGTCTACGGGGCCAGCGGCGGCGTCGGCCACATCGGGGTACAAGTCGCGAAGTGGTTCGGCGCGGAGGTGACCGCGACGGGCTCGAGCGACGCCAAGCTGGAGCTGGCGGCCGAGCTGGGTGCTGACGCGACCGTCGACTACACCGAGACCGACGTCGAGTCGTACGTCGCCGAGCACGCCAGCGGTGCCGGCTTCGACACCGTCTTCGACCCGATCGGCGACGACCACCTCGAGACGGCGTTCGAGGCGGTACGTCCGTTCGGAACCGTCGTCACGACCGAGTCGAGCGCGGCCGGAGAGCTGGATCTCGCGCCGATGCACATGAACTCCCTCGAGCTCGGCGTCGTGCTGGTGATCCTCCCGGTACTGCTCGGCGAGCGCCAGGAACGGATCGGCGAGGAGCTCGCCGATATCGCGGCGCTGGTCGACGACGGCGCGGTCGAACCGCACATCGACGAGCGGTTCGGGTTCGACGAGGTCGCCGACGCCCACCGCCTCGGCGAGGACGGCGACTTCGTCGGGAAGCTGCTGCTGGTCAACGAGTGATACAGCGGATCCCGACCCAGGTCAGTCGGGATCGATGTAGGCGAGGACGTCCTCGCTCGTGATCTCGTCGTCCTCGTCGCGTTCGATCGCGACCAGCTCCCCCGCGGCGGGGGCGGGGACGTCGACGCTTACCTTCTCGACCTGGATCTCGCAGATCGCCTCGCCGTCCTCGACGCGTCGGCCCTCCCGGGCGAACCAGTTGACGACGACGCCTTCCTCCTCCTCGACGTCCTCGGGCCAGGCGTCGCTCGCGGCGACGGCGACGCGGTCGTCGTCCCGGCTCATGCGTCGCGTGCGGAGCGAACCGCGCTCTCGATATCGTCGCTGTCCGGAACGACCTCGTTCTCCATCGGGCGGGCGTAGGGAAGCGGGACGTCCGGGACGGCGACTCGCTCGACGGCCTCGAGGTCGGCCAGTCCGTCCTCGGCGACGCTGGCGATGATCTCGCCAGTAACGCCGAACGAGCGGTAGTCCTCGTCGACGACGATCAGTCGGCCCGTCTTCGCGACCGACTCGCGAATCGTCTCGGTGTCGAGCGGTACCAGGGTTCGGAGGTCGATCACCTCGGCGTCGATCCCGTCCTCGGCGAGGGCGTCGGCGGCCTCGAGCGCCCGGTGGACGTGCAGGCCGAGCGTGACGACGGTGGCGTCGTCGCCCTCGCGTTTGACGTCGGCGCTGCCGAAGGGGATGGTGTACTCCTCCTCGGGAACCGGCGTCTTCGGGCCGTCGGGGGCGGGCATCCAGCCGATCCCCATCAGCCGTTTGTGGAACAGGTAGACGACGGGGTCGTCGTCGCGGATGGCGTTGTGCATCAGCCCCTTCGCGTCGTAGGCCGTCGAGGGGACGACGACCTTCATCCCCGGCAGGTGGGCGAAGGTGCCGTACAGCGTCTGGGAGTGCTGGGCGGCGTCGTTGTAGGTTCCCCCGACCGCGGCCGTCAGCACCATCGGGACGTTGACCGCCCCGCCGCTCATGTAGGTGTTCTTGGCCATCTGATTGTAGATCTGGTCCATCGTGACGCCGAAGAAGTCGACGAACATCAGCTCCGCGACGGGGCGCATCCCCTCCTGTGCGGCGCCGACGGCCGCGCCGAGGTAGGCCGTCTCGCTGATCGGGACGTCCATCACCCGGTCGCGGCCGAACTCCTCGAGCAGCCCCTCCGTGCTGTCGAAGATGCCGCCGTAGTCGGCGACGTCCTCGCCCATGTAGAAGACCTCCTCGTCCGCGCGCATCTCGTGGGCGATGGCCTCGACCATCGCGCGGCTCATCGTCAGTTCCCGGTCGATCGCCTGCCGTCGCTTTTCCTGCGCCATCAGTCGTCACCTCCAGCGAGTTCGTGGGTCGGCTCCTCGGTCGTCACGCCCGACGGTGGGTTGACGAAGACGTCCTCGTACGCTGCGTCGGGCTCGGGTTCGGGTTGCTCTTTCGCCCACTCGATGGCCTCGTCGACGCGCTCGCGGGCGTCCTCGCGGATCGCCTCGAGGTCGCCCTCTTCGAGGCCCGCCCCGCGCAGGTCCTCGGCGAGCCGTTCGATCGAATCCCGCTGCTCGGCGGCCGCCACGTCCTCCTCGGGGCGGTAGCTCTCGGGGTCGCCCATGAAGTGGCCCATCCGGCGGTGGACCTGCACCTCGAGCAGCGTCGGGCCGTTGCCGGCTCGCGCCCGACCGACGGCCTCCCTCGCGGCGTCGTAGACGGCCGTCGCGTCGTCGTAGTCGACCCGGACGCCGGGCATGTCGAACCCGGCCGCGCGCCGGGAGCCGTCGGCGACGTCGGTGACCCGCCCCTTGGGCATGCTGATCGCCCAGTCGTTGTCCTCGATCACGAAGACGACGGGTAACCGCTGTACTGCGGCCAGGTTCAGCGACTCGAGGAAGGCCCCCTGACTGATCGCCCCCTCGCCGAGGAAGGCGACGGCCACGCCGTCCTCGTTTCGCTTCTTGGCCGCGAGCCCCGCGCCGACCGCGGGCGGACAGCCCTGGGCGATGATGCCGCTGCAGGCAAAGCCCGCGTCGGGATCGAACAGATGCATGTGCCCGCCCTTTCCGCTACTCAGCCCGGTCTCCCGGCCGAAGATCTCGGCGGTCATCCGCTTCAGATCGACGCCCTTCGCGATCGCGACGTGGTGGGGGCGGTGTGGTGCCGTCACGGTGTCCGACTCGCGCAGGTGCCGACAGACGCCCGCCGCGGCGGCCTCCTGGCCCGCCGCGAGGTGTAACTCGCCGGGGATCGGGCCGGCCGAGATGTCGAACGCCGGCTGTTTCCCCTCGAGATACTCCTCCTGGAGTCGTTCCTCGTAGTACCGCGCCGTCACCATGTCCCCGTACATTTCACGCAGCTCGCTAACTAGTACCATATATTGCAGTGACAGTATCGGTCCGGGCCGTCATATAGGTGATTGCCGACGCGACGGGCGCCGAACCGCCGACGATCGAAACGAGAGCGAACGTAGAGTAAAGCTCGCTCCGCGCGAATACTATCTATGAGCGTTATCGTGGAGTTCAGTGTCGAAACGGAGGAGTTCGTGTTCGGCTCGGCGCTCGAGACGGTCGAACACATGGCGATCGAACTCGAGGCGATCGTCCCCGTCGGTGGGCAGGTCGTCCCGTACTTCTGGGCGACCGGGACGGGGTTCGAGGCGTTCGAGCGCCACGTCGCGGCGGACCCGGGCATCGAGAGCATCACCCAGATCGATCGGATCGACGGCACCGCGCTGTACCGCGCGGTGTGGACTCGCGACGTGGACGGCCTCCTGGGCGGACTCGCCGAGACGGAAGCCGTCGTCCTCGAGGCGATGACGACGGATGGGGGGTGGCAGTTCAGGGTCCGATTTCCCGGGAACGACCTGCTGGGACGGTTCTCGGAGTACTGTACCGAACACGGGATTTCGATCCACGTCGGGCGGGTTCACCCCCTCGCGGAGGCCTCTCGAGCGGGACGGCTCTTCGAACTCACCCCCGGCCAGCGGGAGGCGATCGTCCTCGCCGTCCGGCGCGGCTACTTCGAGGTTCCTCGGCGGACCGACCTCAGTGCGATCGCCAGTGAGCTGGGAATCTCCCAGCAGGCCGCCTCCGAGCGGGTTCGACGCGGCGCCGATACGGTCCTGCGGACCGCCCTGCTCGCGTCGCGCTTCGACTGAGCGACACGCCCCCTCATAAACTGTTTGTCGTAACCGCCCGAGGTCGGAAGCGAAGCGACGGTCTACCCGGGTTACGATGTGCACCATACACGGTACGGTCGACGCGATCGACGGCGTCTTCGACGCGCTCTCGCACCCGGACCGACGGCGGATCCTCCGAGCGCTCCGGACGGGTTCGGCGACGACGGTCACCGCGCTCGTCTCGGAACTCGTCGGCGCCGAGATCGGCGGGCGGCGTCCCGATCGAACCCGAATCGAGGTGGTGCTGCATCACCGTCACCTGCCGAAGATGGCGGATGCGGGCGTGATCGACTACGACCCCGAGAGCGGAACCGTCGAGACGACCGAAGCGACCGTCGTCGCTCGCGAGTTGCTGCGGCGAGAAGGGACGGGGAACCGTACGGCTCGAACGCGGTGAGCCGGATCGGCGTCGGCTACCGTAGTCCCGCGACCGCGAGGACGATACCCAGCAGCGCCCCGACCGCGAGGAGGGCAGCGCCGGCGACGCCGATCATCTCCGCCGACGTCCAGCCGACGATTCGGTGCTCGTAGGTCATCGCGGCCGCCGAGAGCACGAGCGAAACTCCCGCGCCGAAGATCGTCGTCGCCAGGTCAACGCCGAACGGACTCCCGATATCGACCATACCGACAGCACCGCCTCGACGAGGATACGACCCGTGCCGTCCGTCGCAGACGGTACTTACGTCGGCGAGTGCCGTCCACGACTCCGCACTCGAGAGGCGGGACCCCTCGGTCGTCGGACGCCTCGATGGGTGGACGCCGCGATGGTTCCCGACTCGCAGCCTCGCGCCGAGAGGGGAGCGATCGAACGCCTTTTGCGAGGCCGCCCGGTACGTTTCCCCGATGGACGTACTGATCGTCGGTGCGGGGGCCATGGGAACGTGGTTCGGCGAGGCCGTCGACGCCGACGTCGCCTTCGCCGACGTCGATCCCGCGGCCGCCGCCGCCGCCGCGGACGCCGTCGGCGGCGAGGCCGTTCCCCTCGGGGGCGACGCGACCTACGACGTCGTCTGTATCGCGGTGCCGCCCTCCCACCCCGCCCGGGCGGACGCCGGCCACGCCCCCCCGGGCGGCCCC
>NZ_JAAVUO010000089.1:0-2080 GCF_012163165.1 Natronococcus sp. JC468 | reverse complement strand
AATCCGTAATCGGCATCATTCGTCCTTGCCACCGCCTACGTCATGCTCCTACTTCAACGTGCAAAGCTGAGTACATAAACGAGCTCGATCCCAGCGGGACGACGGTCTTCGGGATCACGATCGGCGCCGGCCTCATCGTCGGGCTGTACACGACCGGCTTCACGTTCGCACAGACGTTCGCGGTCGTTCCGCTGGCCTGGGCCGGCGACCGCTTCGACAAGCGACTCGTCCTGCTCGGCGTCCTCGGGCTCGGCGTCGGCGTCTACGCGCTGTTCCCGCTGGTCGACTCGAGCGCGTCGTTCATCGCGGTCCGGGCCCTGCAGGGGATCGCCGTCACCGGCGCCGGGCTAATGTCCCTCTCGCTGGTCGGCCAGATCGCCACCCTCGAGACGCGGGCGAACTACATCGGGAAGGCAAACGCCGCGAGCTTCGCCGCCTCGATCCTCGGCAGCCTGAGCGCCGGCTCGCTCTACGAGGCGTTCGGCTTCGGCCCGATCTTCGCGATCATCGTCTGTATCATGCTCGTCGCGTGGCTCGGAACCGTCCTCTCGCTTGCACCCGACGACACGCGCGTTCACGGCTTTCCGTTCGCCGACCTCGCGTTCAACCGTCGGCTGCTGACGATCTCGTCGTTTCGCTTCCAGTACGCCTTCGCGGTGACGCTGGTGCGGACGTGGGTCCCGATCTTCGCGGGCGTCTCCGCGGCCGAAGGTGGTCTGGCCTACGGCGCGCTCGCGGTCTCGCTCACCGTCGTCGCAGAGAAGTTCACCAACATGTGCTGTCAGCCGTTCACGGGTCGGCTCTCGGACGCTCACGGGCGCGCGCTGTTCGTCTTCGCCGGCGGCGCCTACGGGCTCGTGGCGCTGGCCGTTCCGTTCTCGCCGGCGATCGGAACCGCGCTCGGCGTTCCCGCCGAACTCGTCGTCTCCGCGCCCGCCGTCCTCGCGGGCGCGACGCTTCCCGCCTGGCTCCCGCTCGAGTCGATCCCGGCACAGGTCTCGCTGTTCGGCGAGGTCTCGCCCGCTTTCCTCCCGCTCGTGGGGCTTTCCGGGCTGCTCGGCGTCGCGGACAGCTTCCGGGTACCGGCGAGCATGGCCCTGTTCGCCGACGAGGGGACCGACGATGGCGGCGTCGCCTCGAGCTTCGGCATCCGCGAACTCGTCTGGCGGCCCGGCAGCGTGATCGCCCCGCTGCTGGGCGGCTGGCTCATGTACGAGATCGGCATGGCGTCGGTGTTCTACGTCGGCGGCGCGTTCGCGCTAACTGGCGTCGGAACCGTTCTCCTGATCCTCGTCCGGAGTCACGGCCGCAACGCCCTGTTCGCGTGGTGATCCTCCGCCGGGATCGAGGACGCGGGTCGGCCAACGACGGCCGCCCGGAACTCGAGCGAGCGAGACCGCGTCGGCTCGGGCGGACTCGAGTTCCGGCTCCGGACCGAGTTCGGTGCCGTCCTCGAGGACGAACCGCATCGTTTCGCCACCGACCGTGGTTACCGCGCCGCCCCCGCGTCCCCGCGGCGCCGGGAAAAGAGGAACCGCGGGACGGCCCGGAGCAGCCGCGGGAGCGTTCCGAGCGAGAGGAGGCCGAACTGCGAGAGGAGGCCGACGGCGACCAGCGTCAGAAACGCCGGCGATCCGACGTCGAACAGCAGCGGCTCGAGGGTCAGCGACTCGCGGGCGGCGAGGAGTCCCTCGGGGGTCAGCGCCCGGGAGGCGAGCGCGGCGCCGACGACCACCGTGATCGCCGCGATCACCCACCGCGTGAGCACCAGCGCGAGGACGGCGGCGACGAGGCCGATGGCGACCGCGCTGCCCCACTCCGGGAGCCACCCTGTCGCGGCGGAACTCGATGAGAGCGCGGCCAACGCGAGCGGGGTCCCGACCGCGAACCCCAGCAGCGAGACGGCAACCGACACCAGCAGGTAGCTCCCGAGGCCGCCGACGGCCGCGCCGACGGCGGCGGCGACGCCCGGGCCGACCGCCTCGAGGCCGGGCGCGGGGCCGACCAGGAAGCCCGCGCCGGCGCCCGCGGCGGGGCCCGCGGGGACGATTCCGGACACCGAGGGGGCGGTACCCCGGAG
>NZ_JAAVUO010000088.1:0-2272 GCF_012163165.1 Natronococcus sp. JC468 | reverse complement strand
AGTACAACTGCTTCAACACAGAACTCAGGCTTCAGAAACAGCTAACTGAGGATACTTTGTGAGGTACTGATTCTAGTCGGACTGCTATCCGTGCTGATCGTCCTGCCGTTTCTCACCTGGATTCTGATCGCCGTGATCCTGGCATACGCGCTCGCTCCCATCAACGATCGGCTTTCACAGCGATTCCGGGCGGGACTATCCGCCGGTCTGTCGATTCTCATCGGACTGTTTCTGATCGTCCTTCCGATCGTTCTCATCCTTGGTGTTGCGGCGAATCAGGCCCGGCAACTCTTCGCAGAGTTCGAGCCTGGAGATGTCTCCCAGCTCGACGACGTCATCGCGGAACGGTTCGGTATTCAGGTGGATATCGCGGCCCTCCAGGAGTCGTTCAGCGGCGTCGTCAGAACGGGTGCGCGAGGCCTCGCTAGCAATCTCTTCAGTATCATTGGGGGTCTTCCCGAGATTTTTATCGGAGTTACAGTACTGTTTTCGTGCTCTGTTGAATAGCGATCTAATCAACCGATATCGGTGGTTTAGAAGGATGAAGCCGAGGAATTCGATTCTGTCCTATGGAAATCGATCTCCTCGACTTCGTTAAGCAGTGTCGTGACCTAGCTAAACAAGCGTTGGGGAAGCACGCGGGCGAGCCCGCCAGCGGCGGGTTCGCCCGCTGGGTCCACGTTGTTCTGCACTGCTTTCGGCTCGAAGAAGGCCACAGCTACCGTGAAACGCCGAATCGGCTGAAGTATATGGCCGAGATTCGTGAAACACTCGGCTTAGATCGGGACGATCTGCCGGACTACAGCACGATCTATAAATCATTCGACCGGCTGAAAATGTGGGTATGGCGGGCGCTGCTGCGCGTTTCCGCGCAGCAGCACCCGCAGTCTGGCCACGCCGCTCTCGACAGCACGTTCTTCGACCGTCGTCGTGCGTCATCGTACTTCCGCCAGCGGTCAGGAAGTACCGTACAGACGCTGAAAGTGACGACATTAACTGATGTGGAATCGCTTGCGGTTCTCGACGTTCACATCACAGCACGGTGGAAGCACGATACGAAGACTGGACCGCAGGTCGTCCGCCGAAACGCGGACGACCTGCAGTCCGTCACCGCAGACAACGGCTTCCAAGACTGGCATACCGAGTACGAGATTGCCGCATTTGACGTTGAGTACCTCGTTCACTATCGTGGATCCTCACCGAAAGCAGCTCTGAACAACGTGCTCAACCGGGCAAAGGGCTACTCACAGCGCTGGATGGCCGAAACGTCGTACTCGACAGCCAAGCGCTCGCTCGGCGACGCCGTGCGAGCGCTCGGCTGGTATCGACAGTTCCGTGAGATTGTCCTGATGTTCGCCATTATCAACATCGAACCGCTCTGTGATCCACTGTAACCGTGACTCAGCATCTATTCAACAGAGCAGTTTTTCGTCCTCTTCTATTTGCTCAAAGACGGCGACCAAGCCCTTGCATGGTTTCGTACGGTCTTACCACTTGAACCCGACGTCCGAGAGGAACTGTTCAAAGAAACAAATCTGTTGATACACAATTCACTGGTCGGTACTGCCGCTGTTGCCGCAGCGCAAGCAGTCCTGCTCGGCGTTGCGTTCCTCGTTCTCGGCCTCGGGAACGTCATCTTCTGGATCGTGACGACGTTCGTCGCAGCGATGATTCCGCTCGTCGGTGCGTCGATTATCTGGTTGCCCGCATCGATCTATCTGTTCATCGTTGGCCGCCCTGTCCCTGCAATTGCGTTGTTGGCGTTCGGTGCAATCGTTATCAGTACCGTCGATAACGTCCTTCGTCCGATCGTCATGCGACGAGGAACCCAGCTCAGTCCTGTCGTCACAATTATCGGTATTTTCGGTGGCATCGCACTCTTCGGCTTCGTCGGCCTCTTTATCGGTCCGATCGTCCTCGGGATGATGAAACTGATCATCGACATATTGGTGCGTGAGTATCCCGAGTCACCACCGACCCAGCAGGGGTGAGCGTAGTAATCAAGAACCTCAATCTATATATCAAATACTAGTTGTTTTTGGTTTTAGATGAATTGAGGCGCTAAGCCCCCTTCCTCAGCGAGCGCCGAAGGCGCGAGCAGGGAGGGGATACAGCGTCGCACGGTTTTCATACACGATTCGGTAGCAGGTCCACAGGCCCACACAGTCGCAATTCTTTTGTGCATAAGGTATATATTATACATATAGTGAAACGGACCACAATCACTCTCCGAGAGGACCAACACGAGTGGGTTCAGGAACACCACCTGAAT
>NZ_JAAVUO010000087.1:0-2338 GCF_012163165.1 Natronococcus sp. JC468 | reverse complement strand
GTCTGCGAGCATCCTAACCAATTCACTCAACGACCTGCTCGTTTCTCAAACTGGCTCAACTAGACAGTGCCGGATATTCGAGAGGGCTCGGTGGCGTACGATCCGTATCTCGACTGCTACATCCTGGTCGTTGCCGACGATACCTCTGCCTACTGCTATCGCTCCCACAGCGTCTGGATGCGTTCCTCAATCCGATCAAGGGCGAGGCGACTCACGTCACGATGGTCGGCCGGCCACTGCGCGTTCTCCGCGTCAGTCCGACTGGCGTCCGGCGGCGGATGGAAGTGCTCCCGAGAGTTGTGCGCGTTCGGATGCCGATCCCATCGGCGCGCCCACGCGCCGTCCCGCCGCTTCTCCTGATAGTGGAAATTGAAGTCGTCGTTGCGATACCAGCGAACCTCGAGGTGAGCAGACGCCTCGTTCGGGTAGTAGTCGCCGGACATCGCGACACGAAGATGCAATTTCCCCTCCTCAACAATCTCTGCCCACTCGAACATGCGGTGCCCGACGAACCGGGACCGCATTCGCTCCAATACCGACCGGTCTATCGGTGCGGGACTCGTACCGTCATCTACCGGGATCATCTCAGGTGTGCGACGAGGCCGTCGAGCCGACGACTTTTCTCCGGGCACGTTCGTGGAGGCGACGCTCCTCAATGACGGTGGCCCAATCACCGAGTTCCGTGTACACCTCGTCAACCCGCTCCGCGTCGAACTCGAGGACGTCGACCTCCGCGGGCGAGTCGACATCATAGTCGTCCCGATACTCCGCAATCTGATCGGTCAGCTCCGACACACGGGCTTGCAACTCGTCGACCGTGTTCCCCTGGGCCAACTCGTTGACTCGCCGCCATTCAAAGTAGTCGTCGTTGCGTTCGTATCTGACTGGTCGGCCCTCGTGCCGAATGACGATCCCAAGGTCCGCATAGAAGGACAGATGTGTCCGCGCCGACTCTGCCGAGCAGTCCGCCCGCTTGGCAATCTCGGCGGCTGTCATCGGTTCTCGGGCGTGCAGCACCGCCCCGTACACGCGCTGCTTCGTGTCCTCGCCTTCGAACGGTCTATCGAACGGGGGCGAGCCGTCGCGGCGGGCATCGTCTGTCATACTCCCACCAACGGGACTAGCGTATATATTTCTACTTATAGCCAAAATATATCGTTTAGAGATCTGGGGTCAAAAGCCACGTCGCTCGGGACATTACGCTGGAACGAATAGAGCAGTTCCCATCGCGGTCACGGAGTAGCTGATGTGACAGCGAGCGAGTGAATACCTGTCGAGAGGTTCCCGAGCGTCGTCCATTCACCGCTTATCTGCCGAAGAACGTAGCCGCCGCGTGTCCCCGCAAGAACATCGCCGTCGTCTTCATTGAGAGCGGTCCACGCAAGAATGAACTCTTCCGGACCATCTGGATACGACACAGTCTCGAAGGTGTTACCACCGTCACTCGATTCGAACAATGCTGCGTCCGGACCAAGCTCACCGCCCCACGATGGGGGTGACGAACGGGCCGCCGCCGCGTACAATCGCCCACCAGCGACGAACGTCTCCCGGAAGTAAGTGTGGTCTAGATCGCCATCAAGACGCGTCCACGACTGGCCAGCGTCGCGCGTGCGGTACAGTCCGCCGCCACACGAAGCGATGTATTCCTCGGCACTTCTGACGAGTACATGGTGCACATCGGCATGAACTCCGTCACGGCGTTCTGTCCACGTATTTCCGTTATCCTCGCTGACGTGGACACCGCCGACCTCGATGCCCGTGACGACTCGCTCGGGAGCATCAGGGTGTGCACCGAGGCTACGGACGTGGGCTTCGTTACGATGGCGGGGAAGTCGCCACTCCTCACGTGACGGTAACTCCTGCAACCCCTCCAGTTCGCACCACGACTCGCCGCCGTCAGTGGTGACGTACAGATAAGCGGGATGCGTACCGGCGTACAGCCGTTCACCATCAGGACTCTGGAGGACAGAGTAAACCTCACGTCGGGGGACATTGAGGTCGGTCCATGTCTCACCGCCATCAGCCGAGCGGAACAGGCCCGAGCGCGTGGCCGCAAATACCACGTCGCCGAACCGACGTATTCGAAGGACACGCTCGGTTTCGAGAACGCGCATTGCATTGTCGATTCTGTCTATCGGGGCACGATAGACGCCCTCATTCGTGCCAATCAAGAGCATATCTCTCCTTCGGCGTATGGGAACTTAGTCGTTCTATCGGCTGGGTGGCACTTACTGGAGTCGAAATATTTCGTCACTGTTGATATTGCCGTGTTGACTCGATGGAAACGCTGCTACTCCATGAGGGCGTAAACCAAGCATGGGGCGCAAGAGACCGACCG
>NZ_JAAVUO010000086.1:0-2745 GCF_012163165.1 Natronococcus sp. JC468 | reverse complement strand
ACGGGGCGGCCGCCCGGGGCGAGCGGGCCGGCCGCGCGCCGGAGCTGGCCCGGGTCGCCGCCTCCGGCGCTGGGAATCGGGCCGAGCCGCTCGGGCTCGGCGTCGGTCTCCGCGAGGGTGACGTCGAGCGGCAGGGCGAGGAAGACGGGTCCGGTCGGCGGCGTCAGCGCGACGCGGAAGGCACGCCGGAGCATCGTCGGCAGCGCCTCGACGTCTAAGACCTCGTCGGACCACTTGCAGAACCCCTCGGCCATCTCGGCGAGCTCGCCGCTCAGAATCGGCTCCTCGTGGCGGAAGTCGGTGCTGTGGTTGCCCGCGGTGACGACGACTGGCGCACCCGCGACCTTCGCGGCGTAGAGGTTACCGAGCCCGTGGGCCAGCCCCGGCGCGACGTGGAGGTTCGCCACGCCAACGGGGGTGATCGAGTCGTCGCCGTGGGCGTGGTACCGTCTGGTCTGGGCGTACCCCGAGGCCATCCCGACCGCGACGTCCTCGTGGAGTCCGAGGACGTACTCGAGGTCGCTTCGCCCGATCGCGTCGACGATCGGCAACTCCGTCGTTCCCGGGTTGCCGAAAACGTAGTCGACCCCGTAGGACTCGAGGGCGTCGACGAAGAGGTCGGCGCCGGTGTCTCCGTCCGTCATGCTCACCCGTGAGACGTGACCGACTATGAAGCTGTGTCCCCCGGCGACGCCGGCCGCGACCGCAGCGGCTCGCTGGTGACGGGTTGCGGTCGGCGTCGCCGAGCGACGAGACCCACGCAAACTCCCCGCTACCCGCGGTATTTTACGTCGGTCCGTCGTGGCCCGAACTATGTCGCTCGCCAGACACGGGGCCGGCGTCGGGGCGACGGCGCGAGCCTTCTGGTCGCAGGTTCATCCGGTGTTCATGCTCCCGCCGCTGGCCGCCTCGCTGTTCGGCGCGGTGCTCGCCGGGAGGTTCGCCCCGGGAGTCGCGGCGCTACACCTCGTCGCGATGTTCGCCGCGGTGTACACGGCCCACGTCAAGGACGGGTACGTCGACTTCTACCTGCGGGGCGAGGACGACAACCACCCGCTGACCGAGCGGGGCTGTCGGATCGGGCTAGTGGTCTCGACGACGGCCTTTGCCCTCTGTGCGCTCGCCCTGTTCGTCCTCGTCGACTGGGCCGCCGCCGCGCTTACCGTTCCGACGTGGCTGATCGCCTACTACCACGCTCCCCAGCTCGATACGAATCCCGTGACGGCGACGACGGGCTACCCGCTGGGGATCGCGCTCTCGCTTCTCGGGGGTTTTTACGTCCAGGCCGAGGCCCTCGCCGCGGTTCCTGTCGGCTTCGCGGCCGTCTTTCTCACCTTGCTCTCGGGGATCAAGGTGATCGACGACGCCACGGACTACGACTACGACCGCTCGATCCGCAAGCGGACCGTCGCCGTCGCCGTCGGCCCCGACCGTGCCACCGCCGTCGCCTACAGCCTGATGATCGCGGCCCTGCTCGTCGTGGTCGCACTGGCCACAGCGGGGATCTTCCCGCCCGGAACGGTGGTGGCCGCGCTCGCGTTCGCCGCGGTGGCCGCCGTCGCCCGCCGAGCGCCCCCGAAGCTGGCGACCATGCTGCTCATCCGGGCGTCGTACGTCTTCCTGGCCGTGCTGGTCGCGGCCGTCTGGTTCGAGCCGCTGGCGCGGCTCGGGTGAGGACGCGCTCGAGCATCCGGGTCGACCGGCGCCATCAACGATCCGATATGACGGGTGCTCGCCGAAAAGCGCTAAGTACCGAATCGGAGTATCCTGATATGGTGTACCATGATGGATGCACACAAACTCGACTGCGAGTCGGCCGAGTCCGACTGCCGGTTCGTCGTTCAGTCCGAGGACGAGGGCGAGGCGGTCGAACTGGCGAAAAACCACATGAAGGAGATTCACGGAAAGGACCTCTCGGACGACGAACTCCGGGGCGAATACCTCCAGGTGGTGTAGCTTACGACCCGTGCTAATCCCCGAGGCGATCGGCGTGCCAAAACACGGCACACCGTCCGGAACTTGACAAACGAGCGTCGAGGAGTACCCGTATGGAACTCGTGGAAGCTACCGCAGACGACCTCGACGCGCTCGTCGACCGCTGGTACGACCTTGCACGGGAGATGGAGGCGTACTCCGAACTGAACGAACTCGCCTACGGCGACGTTCGCGAGGTCTCCGACGACGGCTTCCGCGCTCACCTCGATAGCGAGGACGTCACGGACTACCTCGTCGTTCGCGACGGCGAGCGCATCGGCTTCGTCACGCTCCGCGAGGGCCAGCATCCCTCCCGGCGGTACTCGACGTCCCTCCGCATCGTCAACCTCGCCATCGACGAGGACTACCGGGGTCGAGGCCACGGTACGGCGATCCTCGAGCGCGCGAAGGAACTCGCTCGCGAACGCGGCTGTGACCACCTCAAGGTCTCCTGCGAGTGGCACAACGAGGACGCACGCCGGTTCTACCGCGACGCGGGCTTCCAGCCGAAGCAGGTCGAGTATGCACAGTCGCTCGAGTGAGTTACGAACCACAGTCGAGTACGCGCCTGTCGGAGACGGCTCACTCCACGACGGATCGTCTCGAAGCCGGCGTCGCGAACGATCTTATTTGAGAACCGCGTATAGTGAAGGCTGAGGTATTTTTCAGTAGTGGTACGACTCGCACGTCAATGGGTTTTCCTCAGATAGATTCGGCCGTGTTCTTCGGGTCGATTACGATGGTCACGTGGGGGATCTGGGTAGTTCTGGG
>NZ_JAAVUO010000085.1:0-2986 GCF_012163165.1 Natronococcus sp. JC468 | reverse complement strand
GCGATACCGGATTAGCGGCGAAGAGTAGTTGAACGATTCGGTCAACTGCCAGTGAGTGATCAGTGGGTAACAGATGCGTGGCGCGGTTCGTCGGACCGGAAACCAGAACTCTCCCAACGGACCGCCCATTGGCGGGCGTGGAAAGCTTCCGTCATCTACGGTAGGGAGGATGTCACTTCGATTCGCTTTCGGAATTGGAAAGTGGGTATAAGTGTCTCTGCCGAGGAATTGAGGTTGCCCGGTGCGAGCACACCGGGCGAATGGAATGCTGATGTCCGCGATCGCGCTGATCGTGGTATCGACCGGAGCACTGATTGGGGTGCTCCGAACGGTCGATAGTTCGACTCCGCTCGCCCTAAAGGTTTCCCTGCCGGGCATGTTCATCGAACTATCAATCGGCGACGGTTCTGAGTGAGACCGTCGGGCCCCGTTTTGGGGCTTCGAAGCGAGCGACAACCGACCATCGATAAGTTGGGGCTATACGGTAGCGTGAGGGAGTCGGCCAGCCATCGGTCAGCCGTTGAGTCCCACCACGCCGGCTTCCATTACGGCTAAAGCCGTGGGTTTCTGCCTTGGAATTCGTATGACACTCTCTAAAATACCGACATTCTCGAAGAAGATTATCTTGAGCACTGATCTCGAAAAGTAGCAGCCGGATCAACCTCCTCGTCAACTATCCAGTACAACCGGTCTCGAGTCGGCCCATCATAATCGATGAGATCGTAGGCCTGAAGCTTCGGGAGCTTCCCGCGACGGGCCCGTTTCCCGAGTGGCTGCACCGGCGAGCCGGCGTAAACCTCGTCGGCGACCGCGTCGTAGCGGTCATGTAGCTCTTCGCCCGTAATCTCGCCAGCCTCATAGATGATCGCGTACAGCACCTGATGGTGGTATGGCAGCGACTGCAGGTTCAGCCGCCGAATCCGGCGCTTCGCTCGTTCGTAAGAATCGGCGACGTCACGATCGCGGATCCGACGGTGACCCCGTTTGTGAGCCAACTCTGCCGCCGCCCGGAGTGACTGGATCCCCTCGCGAGCGACACCGGCGACCTCGTCGGCGATCGCCTCGAGCTGTCCTCGCGTCACGACCTCTCCGTGTAGTCCCTGCCGTGCGCGCCGCTCGAGAATATCCGCAAGCTCGTCGACACCGTAGCGCTCAAGCTCGAGATGACCCTGGTCGAGCCGGTGGCCATCGGTGACATCTAGGCGTGAAAGCCAGTCGGTCCCGTTGTGGACGATCGCGACGACGGTCACGTTCTCGATCGCGAGCAGCTCACCGATCGCATTCGTCTGCGGGAGGTCATCACCTTCGTCCAGAACAACGATCGTCTCTCCGTTGATTGCCTTGCGGATCTTCCGACAGGCGTCAGTCGTCGGAAGCGTCCGCGAAACATTGTCTGATCCTCGCGGGAGTTCTTCAAGAACGCTTCGAAGTACGCCACCGGTCGTCTTTCCCAGTGAATCGACGAACACTCGTGTAATCTCGGTCTGGATCTTGAGGTGGTTAACCGCGTTGCGAGCGAGCAGTGTCTTCCCAACACCGCTAGGACCAGAGATCAATACATCCGATGCTCGTGGATGTGTCGTAGTAAAGCGGCGGAGCAACTGCTCGGTTTCGGTCTCCCGATGTAATGGGTCCGGCGGGAGAAAGGAATTGTCAAAGACCCGTGTATCAGATATCATACCAGTTCAATCTGTATAATAGTATAAAAAGGCTACTTGGAATTCCGAATGTGTGCTGCGAGAAGAAGGCCGCTAGTCAAAGTTACCGGCGTTCGGGAGAACGTCGCCTTCGCCGAGTCTATTGAGCGCGAAGAGATATAGCGCCCTCAGTCCTCATATTGGCTCCTCTCGAAGAGTCAGTGTTTGAGAAACCCTTGGTTTGCCTCGATCACGAAATATACCTCCGGAATGAGCGTCTATATTAAATATAGTATTTCTTACTATTAGCAATACTGATCTTCATATTAGGTTTTTCTATGATTGTACTGTAGCAGACCAGTTTCAGACTGCTAGCTGCGTCTGCTAGTGTCTCACCGAGAACATTGAGGCCGATATCCACGCCTAGAGGTCCATGGAGATATCTCCAAGGAGGTCCGATACGACGGCTTCCCGTCTCTTATCGTCGGGATAGCTCCTCGGAGCACAAGCCTGGCCTTGGTTCATCGGTAAATTACGCTTCAACACCAGTTAGCTGGGGATGATTTGTGAGGAACTGGGTCTTGTTTAGCCATTGGTTTACAGACCAATAGCATGAAATTATTGGTTACATGACCAATAATACCCATTTGTGGCTACTTCCTTCGTCAAAATTCCTTACTCTGGTCCCTAATCAACGGATTTCCTGCTCGCTCTTACGCAAAACTACGGAAACGAGAGAGGGCGAAGCAATCGATGAGTGCGAAGAGCGACGCGCCGATGTTATTCAATGGCCAGACGCAGCCAAAGGTGTGAGCGGCCTGTTCCAAGCCGTGCTTGGACAGGCCGCGGAACTTCCGCAGCCACGGATGCAAGAGTGACCAGAGACACTCAACCTGGTTAATATGGATGCCGTCCGGCGAAATGTACTGCTGTTTGTGGATGACCGTCCGGTGATCGTATTCCATCCACCGATATGCCTGCAGTCCATCGGTCCAGACCTCTGTAATCACCGGCTCAAGATCTCCCTCGTAGCGGATACCTTTCTTTGCACGAATGACAGTGAGCTCGTCGCGGCAGGCCGCAACAAGCGTCAATTGGTCGCCGTGACGTCCCTGCCATCGTGTTCGCCCACTCCGAGACGACCCTCCGCGAGCCCGTCCGGGCCGCGGCGGGTCTTGACCTTTGTATCCCGAGCACACTTTTCCACTCTCATCGACCTATAACGGGCCGCTGTATGGCTGTTTGAGGCGGTTCCAGACAACCGGGAAGCCGCGCTCAAGCGCGGCTTCCAGGTCACGGATAGCGGTGTGAATCGTGTTGTACGCTCGATCGAGCACAATCGCGATTTG
>NZ_JAAVUO010000084.1:0-3077 GCF_012163165.1 Natronococcus sp. JC468 | reverse complement strand
AATCCGTAATCGGCATCATTCGTCCTTGCCACCGCCTACGTCATGCTCCTACTTCAACGTGCAAAGCTGAGTTAGTTAGAAAAGTCTCAGTGAATCCATCAAATTTATCGACCCGTGGAGCAGCTGCTTCCTGTTGAGCAGCAACGTACTCCGAAATCGGAAATCCGTCACGTGCATACTTAATCGTTGGCTGTAGAAGAGATTCAAATGAACAGGATCCGTAACGCTTGATAAGCTGATAAAAGCCATCTAATGCACCGGGAACAGTAACTGGGAGACCGCCTTCTGACGGTATTACTGGTTCGCCATCTTCAGTCGCATCAGTTCGTTCTCGATACATATCAATATCGGCTGCCTCAGGAGCGCGTCCACTTCCATTGAGTGATTTGTATTCACCGTTGAAATGGGTGATGGCAAACATGTCCCCACCAATACTTGTCATCTGTGGATCAACAAGGTTGAGCATTAATGCGGTTGCAACTGCTGCATCAGCTGCATTTCCGCCATCGTGGAGGGTCTGGACACCGACCTGTGCCGCAAGTGGATGACTGGTAGCAACCATTCCATTTTTTGCCATCACGGCAGAACGGCGTCCAATGAACTGCCAGGGATAGCTGAATTCAGATTCTGCTCCACTTCCAGCGTTAGACCCGTCCTCTGTTGAGTGACAGGAGGCGCTTGCTGCTCCTGTGCCAACTGTTCCGATAGCGGCTGTTGCAATACCAAATTGTTTGATGAAAGTTCTCCGGTGTGACATCTATATAATATCTCAGGCCATCTATAATAAAAGCTATTCAGTTTTGAAACGATTGAGAATCAGAAAGTGTCTCGCACGGTCGCTGTACTACTGTGACGCACTACTGACAACGACGATCAAGAGATCGTCCTCTACTACGACAACTCTGCGCGGGGTCGGAATCTCTCCTTTACCGCTGTTCCCGGCGAAGACGAGGACAGCCAGTCCCGCACTGACAGGGTACAGCGTGTCGCCAAGGAGGTCGCTGGCAACTACTTCGACAAAGAGTACCAGGACCACACCGGACGACCGGACGTGATCGTCCTCGAGATTATCTCCGAAGACGGCGACCACGAGTACTTGATCGTCGAGGTGAAGAACAGCGCCAACGAGGACACGATTCGGCGCGGGATCAAGGAGACACTCGAGTACCTCGCCTTCTTACGTCTCAACGGGGAGTACGTCTTTGGACGCGATACCGAGGAGTACTTCGGCTCTGGGTGGAACGGCCTGCTCGTGGTTCAGGATCTTCAGCGGGAGACTGCGTCGCTCGAGGAGCAAGCCGAGAGTGAGATCAAGATCCTGCAGGCCGCTGAACTCGAGAATCAGCTAGCGCAAGTCCTCGAGCGAAAATTGTGAGTGGATAGTTGCTGCGAGGGATAGGGAGTTATGCACTCTGTGTGCAATCTACCCTCGGTATTGAGCACTATATTAAATATAGTATTCTACAGGCCGTGAATAACCAACGATCGAGCCGACTTTCAAAACTCCTCGAGTCGCATCTCACCGAGAACCGGTCGGCACGCCGTACACCTGGTTTATTGATTCGCTATAGAGTTCGTCAAGAGTCGCAATCAGCTCCTCGTTTTCAATGAGAGGACCGGAACAAGTGGCTTCGAGGAGACCTGCGAAAAATATCATGAGCTCCAGCGATTCGCCGAGGGAGGGGAGGCCTTCGCGATCGCGACGCGTTCCATGGACCCAATTCGCGATCCCCGCCCTAGGGTGTTCTCTCGGGAACTGCGCCGCGAACGTTTATTGACGCCGCTGTGGTCGACTGCCTATGGCAACCTCGCCACGAACCAATCTCCTGCAGCGGACCCTCGAGGACGACGACATCGCGCTCGGCGTCCTCGAGAACGCGTACGATCCGACGCTGGTCGAGTTCTACGGCGAACTCGGCCTCGATTTCGTTTGGATCGACCTCGAACACGCCGGACCGAGCCCCTTCGACGGCGATCGACTCGAGGACCTCGCTCGGGCCGCGAACGTGACGGGGACGGAACTACTCGTCCGACTTCCGGAACCGGATCCCGGCATGGTCCGGAAGATCCTCGATGCGGGCGTGCGGTCGCTGTTCGTCTCGCGCATCGAGACGGCCGACGAGGTCCACCAGGCAGTCGAGGCCTCGCGGTTCGAGTACGACGGCGAACCCGGTAAGCGCGGCTTCGCTAGCCCGCGAGCGAGTCGGTGGGGGACGACCGACGACTACGCGGGTACCGAGGACGATGAAATCGTCGTCGGCGTGACGATCGAGAATCCGACGGCGGTCGACAACATCGAGGAGATCCTCGCGGTTCCCGATCTTGGGTTCGTCTTCGCCGGACCGCTCGATCTGGCGGTCTCGCTAGGCCACCCCGGCGAGCCGACCCACGACGAGGTCGAGTCCCACGTCGAGGAGGTCCGTGAGGCGGCCCTCGAGGCCGACGTCCCGCTCGGCGGACTCGGCTTCGGGATGGACAACGTCAACGAGAAGGCCGAGTCCGGCTACCAGATCCTGAATCTGGGGAGCACGACCGGCGCGCTGGGCGGTGCGGTGCGGTCGTGGCTGAACGAGTACGAGGGATCCTAGGCGATTCCGACGGGCTGCGGGAACCGCTTGCTCGTCCGGGACTTCACTTTCAGCCCCGCCCTCTAATAGCGGACTTCGCCTTTTTGTAAGCACGAGGATCGGTTGTCGAGTCGGTTGAACGCTTTGCACAACGTCGAGGGAGAGGAAAGTTCCATCAGATCGATGGCACTCCGAATCCGGGGCATCTCGATAAGTTCGTCAAGAAGCGTCCGGTACGTCGTATTCTTCCGCACCTTGAGGCAGAGCAGGACAATGTGTTGATGGAGTGTGTACCGCCGTTTCGAGAACTTCGAGGAGTATCGAGCAACAGCTCGCCGAGCCAAGTGATACGCCTGCTCAACGAACCGGAGTAACCGCGACTTTGGCAGGGCCTGCATTCGGTCAGACTACCGGGCGAACCTGTAACTCTCCGAGGATTTCAACACCTATGAGAATCCTGCGACTGACCAAACCACGGATCGTCTAATAGCTGTTTCGTCGTCGATAGTG